>DAINCT010000170.1:0-7675 GCA_036732245.1 Chloroflexota bacterium
GATGAGCCGCCGCCAGTGCTGCGGCCGTGACCAGAACTGTGTCCGCTGGGTCCCAAGTGCGATGTGAACGTGCCCTATGTTGGAGGAGATAGTGACGCAGGACAACCGCTTCATTCTCCTTGGCATCGTGCGCACCGTAGACCAGCGTGACCGTTGAGCTTTCAGCGATCCCCTTCAGCTCGGCCAGCAGCAGCTGGCGCAGCGGTGTCGCCAGCTCGTGCCGGTACTTCTCGACGAATCCGTCCCATCGGTCTGGCCGGTGGCCGAACCATTTCCGCAGCTCAGCGGTGGGTCCAAGCTCTTTCATCCAGGCGTCGAGGTCGGCAGCCTCCTTGGAGACCCCGCGGGCCCACAGTCGATCCACCAGGACGCGTACCTTATCACCTGCCTCCGGTGACTGGTAGGCAGCCTTCAGCCGGATAGTCGAGGACGCTGTCATGGACGCTTCACTCCCCATGTCACTTCTCCTTGCTTCAGGCAGACGGGCGGTCAGGAGACACACCTCTCTGTCCTTCGTCTTCCACGGTATCTCGTCAGACAGCGTCCGCATATCGGACCAGGACCTGATTTCGAGGGCTTTTGCGTCTGAACATGTTCCACCTCTGTGGATGGGAATATCAGGTGGCCGCCCGATATGACCCGGAAGTGTCCGGCTGCAGGGTTGAGGTGGAAGGAGAAACGAGCACATCGTATGCGCCGGCAGGCGGAGCCGTGGGTTCGGCATCCAGGACAACAGGTGTTGGGCTTGACCCGGCGGTCTCAATCGGTCGTCGCAACAACTCGGGCTAACACCTCACATGGTTTCATCCAGCCGAGGGTTTGTCGAGGCCGTCCGTTCAACTGCTCAGCCACGGCTTCCAAGTGGCGCTCGTCGTAGACAGCGAGGTCCGCACCCTTGGGGAAGTACTGACGAAGTAAGCCATTGGTGTTCTCGCTGCTGCCTCGCTGCCAGTGGCTGCGGGGGTCGCAGCAATAGACCTGCACACCGCTTTCGACGGAGAACGTCTGGTGCTCGGCCATTTCCTTGCCCTGGTCCCACGTCAGCGCGCGCCGCAAGTGTTCAGATAATGAAGCGATCTGGTGCTGCAGGGCCACCCGCACTTGGTCGGCGGTCCGCCCATTCGGCAGGTGCAGCAACATCACATATCGACTGTGGCGCTCGACCAGGGTGCCGATCGCGGAACGACCGCTGCGACCGATGAGCAGGTCTCCCTCCCAGTGGCCCGGAACCGCGCGGTCCTTGGCCTCAGCCGGCCGCTCGCTGATCATGACCATGTCGAGGATCCGCCCTCCCAGGTCGGTGCGGTCTGCGAAGGGCGCGGCCGCTCCGCAGACAGGTAGTGAGCTCCTTCCGGAGTGCACCACGGGCCTGGACGAACAGCGACCGCTCGATGGTCTCGTGAGACACACGCATCTCCTGATCCTCAGGATGATCGTGGACCAAGCGATGAGCGATCTGCTGCGGTGACCAGCGCTGAGCCAGGAGTCGCTCAACTTCACGCCGCAGCCTGGGGTAGCGCACCAGCTTTGCCGGCTTCGGTCGCCGAGCTCGTCGCGCGGGGGTTTCCTCAGCTTGCCAGGCTCGATACCTCCGCCGACCACCATTGACCGCAACCTCGCGGGACACAGTCGACGGCGCCCGGCCCAACTGCTTGGCAATCGTTCTCATCGCCCAACCACTCGTCAAACCTCGAGAGATCTCCTCTCTCTCGGACAACGACAACCGCAGTGGTGAACGCGGCGTGGCCCGCGGTCTCAGGCCGCCATGGCGCACGACCAGTCGCTGGATTGATTTTGTCGAGCAACCCACCGCCGCAGCTGCGGTCTCGAACCTCTCCCCGGCCGCAACCCGACGACGAATATCCAACCGTTCCGCATTGCTTAGGCGGTTCCCGGAGTCTCCTCGATGACGCATCTACGCACCTCTACATCGTCACGCCCAACAGCGGGCTAAACTGACCCGTAATGATGCGTTGACCGCGTGAGACCGCCCTCGGTTTGGTGGGCACCGTGAAGCTAGGGGACCGACGGTCCCAGCAAGGAGGTCCACATGGGGAAGGAATCCCCGCGATACGCTCCCACATTCCGCGACGAAGCGGTTCGCCAGGTCACGAGCGGCGGCAAACCCGTAGCCGCCATTGCCCGTGACCTGGGCGTGTCGACGAGACGCTACGGAAATGGATCAAGCAGGCAGCTCTCGATGCCGGTTAACGGCAGGATGGGCTGACCACCGAGGAGCGTGACGAACTGCGTCGCCTGCGCCGCGAGAACCGCATCCTGCAGGAAGAGCGGGAGATCCTAAAAAAAGCCGCGGCCTTCTTCGCCACGGAGACCGACTCGCGCCGGTAACAGTGTTCGAGTTCGTGGAGCGAGAGAGGGTCCACAGTGAAAATGTAAGGCGTAGAATGATCCCAGGGGTTCGTTGCAGTCGTCCGGGGGAGAGCCGACACGCATGTCACGTGGAGAATGAGAGACGAAGCTGGAGTCCAGAGTAACGAGTGAGACGGCGGTCTGTCCGTTCCTCAGCGTTGAGGACGGGCAGGGAATTCGACGGTGTCTCGCCAAGCGAGGCGATCCCGTTCAGATCAGTCCGCGCTATATCGACGCATGCTGCCTCACTGGCCTGCACGAAACGTGCGACTTGTTCCTGCGCGCCGTCGTGCTTTGGGAGACCAGCGTCCCCGAGGGTGAACCGGAGGCCGCGGAGCATCGCGGGATCGTCAGGCGGATATGGAAGTCGCGCACCTTGCACGAGTCGGAACCTGCGCCCACCGTGCCCGCACCTCCACAAGTAGGAGCGGAACCACCGGTAGCCAGGCCGGAGCACACTGCTCCGGGATCGCTCCATGTGCTCTCTGAGGCTGAAGCTGGGACGCTCGAGGTAGAGAACGTACCCTTCGAGCCGAAGCTGGAGGAGAGGACGGAAAGGACCGTTCCGCGGGAGTGGCCTGTACCGAAACCGGGCGCAGTGGAGGCGGAGAGGGCGCCCGAGCATGAGGGAGGCGTTCCTGAGCCAGAGCCCCAACCGGAGCAGGCTATTGTAACGGCGGAACTCGAGGCTTCCGAAGTAGAGCCTGAGCCTGTCACTCCCCCAGCAGAGGCTGAATCTGCCGCTCCCGCGCTGGCCCACGCGGCCGCCATTGCCGAACCAGATACTGTCGTTCCCGAGGCGCAGACCGAGCTGGCCACTGCGAGGGAGCCTGCGGCGGTGGTCATAGAGCCCGAGCGTGGACCGGAGCGGGTTGCTGCCACGACGCAGCCGGAGCTCGAGCCGATGGTTGCCGAGGCGCAACCGGTCGTACTCGACGTGCCGCCGGAACCGATTGCTCCCCGGGAGCGGCGAGAGCCGATGCCCCCAACGGTCCCGGTGCCCACCATCACGAGTCCGCTGGATGGTGCCGCCATACGTGCGCAGAACCTCGTTATCTCCGGCAACGAAGACAGCAACTTCACGGTTCAACTCCTCGACTGGGGTGCACTCGTCGCGGACACAGTGGCCAAGACGGACGGCACGTGGTCGATCTCCCTCCCGCAAACGCATGAGGGGGAACATCTGTACTCGGCTAGGGCACTCGATGGGGTCGGGCGTACCTCGGCTCAGTCGAGGCTGCTCACGCTGACGGTCGTCCCTCCGAGCCCTGCAGAGCCAGTCCGTTTCGAGCGGGCGGAACGCCCTCCTCGGGAACGACCTCGAGAAGCGGTTGTTTCTCCACCGGCGCCCGGGTCCCCGGTCCGGCGGTTGAGCCTGCCCAGGGGAGCACCGACGGCCGGGGCAGCCGTTATCGTGCTGGCCAGCCTGGGCCTCTTCGTTTTCGTACATCCCCTCCGACGAGCGGCGGCGGCTGTATTCCGCAAGAGGCGACGAGCCTGGCGGACGCCCAAATAAAACGTTTGATGCCGGGATCGAATCTCGCTGATCATGTAGACCCCGTCATCCTGTGGGTCGAGCAACCAGGGCAGCGAAGGCGGTAACGGAGGCTTTTCGCTTCTCGGGCAATCGCCCGGATGCTCTGCTGCTCGCAGTAGTTGGCGCTTCGGATCGCTTCAATCTCATCCACTGTCAGCATTCCTCATTCCCCGCTTCCACTCGCTCAGAAGGCGGTCAACACGCCGTGCCTCAAACAAGACAGTCTCGCGGTAGGAAGCAGACCTGGGTAGAGCACTGGAAAAACCACACACTATTCCGCTCTTGGTATCTCGGGGGCACCTGGGGTGGCTCCTTTGCGGCGAGAGAAGCCTACCTACCTCCGGCAAACGGCTGGATCGAGTGGACCCAGCCGCCGCGCCCCAATGGAGGAGACAGGCGGACGTCGGTTGGGCGGATTTGTCCGGATAGCGGAAGCACGACACCCAGATTCAGGCGTACGCTGGTAGTGGGAATAGTCAAAGGGGTTTGGTCATGAGATCCACCCGGGCTGGTATGAGAATAGCCGTCATCGTTGGGTGGCAGGGCTGCCGCATCATTCTCATCCGCGGTGGTGGCCTGATAGCCATGACAACTTATGCGCCGACTGAGACCACAACACGCATGCGTCGAGAGCCGCCTATGCCAGACCAACCGGTGGGGACAGGACACGCTGAAGGGAGAATGTCATGAAAGCTGTCGTTGTCCGTGGTGTTAATGAAGTCGCTGTCGAGACGGTCGAGGATGCCCGCATCGAGGCACCCACCGACATCCTGCTGCGCATCACCTCGAGCGCGATCTGCGGCACGGACCTGCACATCTACGAGGGCCGCATGGGCGATGCGGCCGGTATGGTCATCGGGCATGAGCCGCTCGGGGTGGTCGAGGAGGTGGGCTCGGCAGTGGTCTCCATCAAGAAGGGCGATCGGGTGACCGTCCCCACCCATATCTGTTGCGGCTTCTGTCCGAACTGCGTCCACGGCTACACCGATGCCTGCCTGACGACACATCCCGGTGCAGCGGGCGCCGCCTACGGCTATCCGGGGATGGGCGGCTATCGAGGGACGGATACGGAGTTGGTCCGGGTGCCGTTTGCCGACATGAACTGTCTTCGCTTACCGGGCGAACCGGGTGATGAGTGGGAGGACGACTTCGTCCCGCTGGCCGACGCCTTCCCCACCGGCTACCACGCCATCGAACTGGCCCAGGTCTCTCCCGGTGATGCCGTCGCCATCTTCGGGGCCAGTGCCATCGGCCTGCTCGCCGCCTACTGCGCCCTCCAGCTGCGTGGGGCAAGTGAGGTCTACGTGGTCGACGATATTCCCGACCGCTTAGAGAAGGCCGGGGAGATCGGCGCCATCCCCATCGACTTCAGCCAGGGCGATCCGGTGGAGCAGATCCTTGAGCGGCGCGCACGCAAGCGACGAGGGACTGGAGCAACTTATCGCGGGGAGGAGGTCATGGGCGGGGTGGACTGCAGCATCGACGCCATCGGCTTCCAGGCCCACGACTGGAACCATTCCGGCCGTGAGAACCCAGACATCGTCATCCATGCCCTGGCCCAGATGATCAACCCGGCCGGCCGCCTCGGGATCGTGGGCGTGTTCGTGCCGCATGACTCCAGGTCCAACAGCGAACTGGAGGCAAGGGGAGATCTGGCGGTGCCCTGGCCGACGCTCTTCCGAAAGGACGTCACGATTGGTATGGGGCGGGATCACGACGAGCGGTACAACACCTTCTTGCGTGATCTGATCATCGCCGGTCGAATCAAGCCAAGCATGATTGTCTCGCACCGGCTGCCCCTTGCTGATGCACCAAACGCCTTCCGCCACTTCGATCGGCGGGAGGACGGCTACATCAAGGTCATTCTCGATCCGACCACTAGCTGACGCCTACCCGATATTCCCGGATGGCAGAAAGGAGACAGCATGAACACCAAGCTCTTGAGCGACGGCGGCTCCGTGCGCACACCCCAAAGCGGCATTTTTGCTCTGGGCACCTCCTCGGTGTCCTACTTGGAATTCGACCTCCATTCGGACACTCCTCCGCAAGTCGCGGTCCAACGCTTGGCGGATCTCCAGGGTCCGGGCGGCACCACCGGCGGCGTCAACCTGGTGATCGGTTTCCGCCCCGAGCTCTGGGGCTCGATCGCCCCCCATGAGATCCCGGTCGGCATCACCGGCTTCAATCGCGAACTCATGGGCCAGGATGGCTTCACCATGGCCGCCACACAGCACGACGTCTACCTCTCGGCCGCGGGGCACATTTACGACACCGTGTTTGACATGGCCCGCGACGCGGTTCGGCAGCTCGAAGGTGTCGCCAACTTGCAACATGAGACCCGCGGCTGGACCTATAAGGACAGCCGCGATTTGACCGGCTTCATCGATGGGACCAAGAACCCGCCCTGGACGCTTGCCCCCTCGTGGGCGCTCATCCCCGAAGATCAGCCGGGTGCGATGGGGAGCATACTCCTGCTGCAGAAGTGGATCCACGACGCCAAAGGATGGGAAGCGCTTCCGGTCATCAACCAGGAGCGGGTCATTGGGCGCACCAAGATCGAGAGCGTCGAACTGCCGGAGGAGGTGACGGGCCCGACCTCACACGTGGCCCGAACAACGGTGGCGGAGAATGGGGTCGAACACAAGATCTTCCGGCGCAACACGCCCTATGGACGGGTGGAGGAGCACGGCACGATGTTTGTGGGCTACAGCAAGGAGCAGAGGCTGCTCCAAGCCATGTTGGAGCGCATGGCTGGCATCCCGGATGGTATTCGCGACGCCCTCACCTACTTCACGAAGCCGCTCACGGGCGCGTACTACTTCATCCCCGCTGTTGAAGCCATTGCTGCGTATGCAACGGTCCAGGACGAAGATGATTAAAGGTCTACACACGCGGCCCAGGACGGGCTACGTGCGCTCCCACGACAGAGCATTGGTCCACCAGGAGTGCTACATCACGGACGTTCTCCATCCGGTTGGGAGCTGACGGTGCCCAACCTCGATCTCCTTCTCGGCTTGCTGCTCGCGGTCGTCGTGTTCACGACTCTCGCCCAGCGACTGCGGATCGCCTATCCCGTCCTTCTTGTCCTTGGCGGGCTGGTCCTCAGCTTCGTTCCCGGTTTGCCCGCCATCAACCTGTCGCCGAATCTGGTGCTGCTCCTCTTCTTGCCGCCCCTCCTCTACTGGAAGTCGCTCAATATCTCCTATCGCGACCTGCGCGCCCATCTGCACCCCATCCTGAACCTGACGATCGGCCTCGTCTTGGTGACGATTGTGGCCGTCGCCGTCACAGATTGAGGCACAGATTCACGAAAGACGAACAAGGTCACAAGCCCTGCGGAATCATTGAATGGTTGCCAGGTCTCGGGATGCCCTGCTACTTTTGCGGAGTCGACGGACCTGGACGCAGGCGTTCAGTGATAGTCTCCTGAACCTCCTCTGCTAGACAGGCGTGACCCGAGGGGAAGATACATCGATGAAGGTCGCCATCATTGGCACCGGGGCCATGGGACGCAACGGGTGTGGCTTAAAGTCTTGGCGTAGGACGTGTGGCCCAGGCCCTAGGGAAGACTTCGTCGCCGCTCTGAAGGATGTAGGTGTGCCAGCCAAGGCAGCGCTCGAGGCGCCATCTGCGCTCACGATTTGCCGAACCACATCCGCTACGGATCGCCTGGATCCGCTGGCCTCGTTCGTCGCGAGACTTGCTTCCCATTCTGTTATAGGCACTACACGCATGCTCACCGATCCGTCGGGCGCCGCATTTGTAAAA
>DAINCT010000171.1:0-7640 GCA_036732245.1 Chloroflexota bacterium
TCGTTCATCAAGTCATCGCGTACCCGCCGCGCGATCGTCGGTAGCTGTACCGAATCGTTCAGTGCATACTCTGCCTCCATCACGTTCTTGACCTTGTTCGTAATGCGGACCTTGACCGGGGTAATACCGTCGTTCATGGCGTTCTCCTTTTCAGCCTGCTACCCCATCCCCTTCGGCCTGCCGGTCGAGTGCCGCCGGCTCCACGTCCGCCCGCGTTTCAACGCCCGCAGCCGCTCGTCACGCGCCGCCACGGCGGCCCAGTCGATGATGATCACCGGTACCCGCGGTAGTGTGGGCGCCGACTCGAACGTTTGCCAGCCCGCCAGCCAGGCCTCATAGCCGGGATCGTCAGGTTGCATTCTGTAATCCGGCTTGTTCATAGCTGCCTCCTAGCGGTCGCTGCTACCCGTGGCTATGGTTGCCGGCTCCATGTCGAACACTTCCTGGCTGAGGCGCTTAGCGGCAATCTCGCAGTACCGCTCTTCGATCTCGATGCCGACGGCGCGGCGGCCCAGATCCTTTGCTGCGCGGAGCGTGGTCCCGCTGCCCATGAACGGGTCGAGGATCATCTCGCCCGGATCGCTGAACAGCGACACCAACTCACGCATAAGAGCCAGAGGCTTCGGACATGGATGATCTGGTCGCGCCTCCTTGCCCTTGACGGTGTTGTATGTCCAAAGGGCAGCACGGCCACCGCCATTCCAGCGCATTGCTCCCTGTGCGTGGACGATAGTGCAGGGCTCAAAGCCCACGGAGGGCCTATCACCGGAGAACTGTGGCATGGCGTCCGGCTTCACCCAGGCACCGGTTCGCACGTAGCGCATACCGACGACCTCGAGAGTGGAACGCCAGCGGTGGGTGCTCTCGGCATCGGAGAACACCACGGCCCAGCGCCTAGTTAGCCGCGCGAACTCCACGGAACACGGCTCAATCAGCTCGTCAACCTCACCGATGAATCCTGCTGCCAGCTTCTCAATCGACGTGCTCGAATACTGGTCATTCCGAATGCCCAGCAACGCCCCGACTCTTGGATCGGACACGGGAGAATGGCGGGGCTGGCCCTTGTGGACTTTCGCAGACGGATGTGGATGCCTTAGACGTGCGTACACGTCGCGTGCATATGGTGGGTCAGTCAGGATGTGATCTACTGGCTCGAGCTGCGGAAGAAAATCTCTACAGTTCCCGTGGTAGATGGTGATACCGCCCTGGTCGTAGTACGGCGTCATTGCCCGCCCTCGTGCTGCGTGATGCTCACAGGTCTACTCCTGCCCGCTCGGCGAGCACTCGGAACGCGAACGCGGCGCACTGCGGCACGACGGCGTTGCCGAGCGCTCGGAGCTGGTCAACGCGATATCGGGGTTCGCCCAGTCCGGATGCAGCCCCATCAGCCAGGCCACGAAGCGAGGATTGAGGCGTGCCGCCGGAGTCGGCTTCGGCACCATATATTCCAGACTCGTTGGATATGTCTTGCCCTTGACCTTGCTTGACGTGCCGGGTTCCACTCGCGGTGTTGGCCAGAGCCGGCGCGAGTTCGGGCCAGCGTTCGAGGACGGCAGCCCATCCGGCGGCATCGCTTGGGCGTGGTGGGAAAGGTCCGATGCTCGCCGCCTGCCCGCGCTCGGCTTGTAGCCGTCCACCGCTTTCGGCGTCGCCCATCGTGGCGCTTGCCTTCCGAGTAGCCCGTTCGTCGGTGCGTTCTCCGATGGGCTCGTGCCGTCCTTGTGGTCGCGTGATGTCGGCGTCGCCCACGCCGCCGCTTCGCCCGCTAGCACCCGCCCGTGCGTCGTGCCGTGCGATGGCGCTGGCTTTGTGGTCCGGTTCTCGCTCATGCTGCTGCGTGGCGTCGACCAGAGTTTCGCCACGTTCTCTAGGCCGATCTGCCGCTTCTTGCCGTCCGGAGTCATGCCCGTGGGCGACGTTCCCGGCGTATTGATCCGTCCGCCGTTTGGAACGTTCGGCGTAGGCCAGAGTTGTGTTCTGAGGTCCGGACCGCAGTCTCCATGTCCCCCCGATCCATTCGTGATCGCACTGCGTGCCGTAGAGTAGCGCGTCGCTGCATCCCGTCGCCCTGGATCTTCCGCTATCGCCCCGAGATGCCGCGCTGCCCGCGATTGCATCCACCACGGCCGACCGTCGTCCTTCCACGGAGCTGTCTGCGATGTCCCAAGGGCCGCCGTTGCGGTAGGCCAATATGAAGACTCGTTCTCGTAGCTGTGATGCGCCGACTTCCGCCGCCGTGAAACAGCCCCATTCCGCAGCGAACCCCATTTCGGCCAGGTCACTGAGGACGAGTTCCAGTCCTCCCCCAGTAATGAGCCCTGGGACGTTTTCCAGGAACACGAACCGCGGTCGAACGTCGCGAATGATTCCCGCGATGGCCGGCCAGAGCCAGCGCTCGTCTGCGGTTCCGGCTCGCTTGCCAGCGACGGACCACGGCTGACAGGGGAAGCCTGCCAGGACGATATCCACGACGCCACGCCACGGTCGGCCGTTAAAGCTGTACAAGTCATCCCAGATAGGAAACGCATCCAAGGAGCCGTCTTGCTGACGCGCGACCAGGACCGCGGCAGCAAAGACTTCGATCTCAACTGCACAGACAGTCCGGTAGGCATCTCCGAGGGCCAGCTTGAGCCCGAGGTCAAGTCCGCCAATACCAGCGCAGAGTGAGAGCCCACGGATGGGATGTACAGCCACATTCACTGCGTCTCCGTGTACGCTGCCAGCGCCGCGCGGACGTGTCCCGAGGTTGTGCCGAACTTGGCGGGAGAAAAACTGGTATAATAAGAGCGAGGCGCGTGCTTGTGACACGCCCTCGCCCCGACACCGAAGAGGTGACTTCGATGCGCCCTCAGTGTATCTGTTCCAACTGTGGTCTGAGTAAGCCCCATCACGCTCGGGGGATCTGCAAGGCTTGCTATGACCGCGCCCGCCTTGTCGCCCATCCCGATGCTCGCCGCGATTATTTCGCCGCCTACCGTGCGACCCATCCAGACGAACGACGGGCCTATTACGTCGCTCATCGCCAGGAGGTGTGTGCCCGAAGCACAGCTCGCCGTGTCGCTCTGCGCGATGAAGCGTTGGCTTATGGCGTCGCTTATTACGCGCGGCATCGCGCGGAGTTTGCCGCATACTCTGCGGCGCATCGGGGGGAAGAGCGCGCTCGTCGTGCTGCACATCCTGAGATAGGCCGAGAACAACGCCACCGACGCAGGGCCAGCCTTCGTGTGGCTTTCGTCGCACCCGTCTATTTTCTGGACATTTGGGAACGTGACAAAGCCGTCTGCGGTATCTGTCATAAGCGAGTGCCCCGGAAGCTTGCGAGCTTGGACCACATTCTGCCCATAGCCTGCGGCGGCACTCATGAACCCCGAAATGTGCGCTTGGCGCATCGCCGGTGCAACTTCAAGCGCCAGCATCGCGGCGCTGCCCAACTGCGGTTGATTGGCTAGCATTGGCGCGGTCATAACTTTGCCCTCTTGGCTTCGTGCTGAAGTGCCCGCCGGATTTGTCCTGACCTCGTCCCAAACTTCGCAGCGATGCTCATCACGTACTGCCGAACGGTGGTCACCTTCACGCCCATGCTGCGAGCGATCGTGCCGGTGGATTCGCCCTGCCAGAGCAGTTCGAGTACGCGCTTCTCACGCTCGGCTAGCTCCGGCGGGTGCGTGAGTGCGCTGGTCCGATCGCGGTACGTCGTCATGGCGTGTCCTTGTTGCGGAGCGGCGCCGGCGGATCGTATTTGCTGCAGGCGATGTTCGTGCAGACGTTTTCACCGCGGGCGGTGTCGCGCGTGAGCCCACGGCCGCAGACGTAGCAGTAGTCGTAATAGAGGATTGGCTTCACGGCAGCTCCTCCACGGTTACGGTGATCCCCGCCACATCAGCGCACTGCCCGGCGCCATGCCCCCTGTGCCGTTCTATTTCGACCGGACCTAGCTCCAAGTGATCCGCCGAATCTCCGGCGATAATCCCGGCAGCTATCAAGCTGTCGATTAACGGCTTTGCCGCATAAATTGCGTTGCCCACGTCGATCGGGCAGTACACATCTTTGCCCTGCGTCCGGCAGTACACCCAGCGCATGGAGAGCCGCGCGTGCTCCATCGGCGTGAATCGCGTATACAACTCGCCGCGTGCTGCCGCTGCTAGCAGCCGGCAGTCCTCCCGGTAACGCTTTACCGCCTTGCTGTGCGTGGCCCAGTGCCCGTACGAGCCGTTGCTAGAGAGCGCACGCGGCGGCAGCGGCAGCAGGGTGGTGATGATTCTCAGTGGGGACTCACTCGAACCACACATAGTCGTAATCTTCTCCGAGCCAAATCCCGTACACGTCCACACGGTCGGTGTCGGCTTCAAACCACCAGGCGGCGCCGGTGTCCTCGCACGTCAGCGTCAAGCCGGCGTTGACCAGGTGGACCGTCTGCCCGAGGTGCGTCACCGAACACGCCGCCGTGCGGCCCGCCGTGACGGTCGTGCCGGTAGCCGTTGTGCAGCACTGAAAATAGCTCGTTACCCTCGTGTATCCGTCTGCTCGTGCTTTCGGCGCCGGGAGGGCAGCGGCAATCGAAAGCATCACCGCTGCGCCAACCCCCAGCGCCTTGCGCCGCGTCAAACGTGCCTCCAAGTCTTGCCATGAATCACGTTATAAATGGCCGTAGGACCCACGCCGAACGCATTGGCTATCTGTTTCTGAAACTCTCCTTTCGCTACGCGACTCCGAATCTCGCGTACCGCACCCTCGGTAAGTTTTGATGAAACGTGATTTTCACCGCGTGGTAACCGCTCGGGGTGTAAGTGATTACCGCTGTTATTGCCGCGTGGTCGTCGTTCAGGATGCGTGCGACTACCATGTCGCTCTCCGCGTGCTAGGCACTCGGGGTGTAGGCGACTACCGCTTCTATTTCCGGTAGCGGATCGTCCCTTCGCGGTCATATCGCGATTGTTGTCGGCGACGGTTCCCAGAAACAGATGATTCGGTCGCACGCATGGCGGGTTGTCGCAGTGGTGGCAAACGCAGAAACCGGAAGGGATGGGGCCGAATGTCAACGTCCAAGCAATTCGGTGCGTCCCGGTCTTGCGGCCGGTTCTACCGTCTCGGGCCTGCCCATAACCGCCGGTGGCTTTGCCGCCCTGCCATTCCCAACAATCGGCCGAGCGTTTGACCTTAGTCCAGAAGTTGGCAGTTGTGTCGGTCATCAGACCTGCACCGCGCGGTCTGTCCGGTACTTCGACGGCACTAGCAACGTCGGCATCTCGCGCGCCGCCGTATTGGCGCACTTCGTCGAACAGTAAAGTCCACTGACCGCGCAGTGTGCCCAGCCGGCGCGACCGATGCGCTGCCCACAGAGTTTGCAGACGGCCCATTGCGCGGCGGCGGCTGATAGCGGGATGCGACGTAACGATTGGGGGTGGGCATCTTGGTATGAAGTGGTCATGCTGTCATCCTTTCGACGGGCTGTACGTGCCCCCACGACTTGCCGTCGCGAATAAACCCGACCGCTCTGCGCGAGACGCTGTAGCGCCGGGCCAAATCGCCCATACTTACGAAGCCGAATGAAGACTTCATTTCGGCGACTTGCTGGGCCGTGAGTTTGGCGGCCCCGTTGCGTTCGCCGCGTGCTAGCCGGTCGGGGTGGGTGCGCGCTCCGTTGCGCTCACCGAGAGCGCCGCGACCCTTTAAGGCCGAGTCACGATTGTTATCCGCCCGTGTACCGATGAAAAGATGGCCCGGTCGGCAGCACGGGGGGTTATCGCATCTGTGAAGTACGCATAGGCCAGGTGGTATGGGCCCACGGGCCAATTCCCAAGCAAGCCTGTGAGCCTTCACATGTTTTCCACCCCAGTGTGACTGGCCATATCCCTTCGACGTTCGGCTCGCCTGCCATTCCCAGCAAACCGGCCCACATTCAACATTCGCCCAAAAGGCCGCGGACGTGTTCATCGCGCCCGGCCTCGCTTTCCGTCCACCGGGTCACCGCCGGTGACCGCTACCAGCTCGCCCTGTTCCTCGGCAGCATCCATCTCCGCGTCCTCAGCGGCGTCTCGTGCCGCATCCCTGGCGGCTTCCTCGTCGGCGTCGATGCCATCGGCGTTCGGCACGTGCTTGCGGTCCTGCAGCAGCTTCCGCGCCTCGTCCCATGAGTGAGCGTTGACCCAGAGCTGCAGACTTCCGCTCACGACCGGACTCAGACCAAGCGCGTTAGCAATCTGGTGCGGCGTGGTCAGTCCCCGTTCGCGCGCCACGGAGGCGAACAGCGCGCGAGCGGCGGCGGTCTCAGCCGGCGGGTACAGGTGATCCGCATTGGCCGGCGGGTGCTTCAGGTCCTGCACGCGGCTGAGGCTCAGCGGCTTCTCGACCTTCGGAATCGCCGCTGATTGGGGCATCTTAGCCGCCGGCTTGTTTCCGTTCGTGGACGGTTCAACCGCTGGCGCTTCGGTGGGAGCTGCGGCTACGACGTCAGCGCCGGAGTTGAGCCAGGTCAAGAGCGCGTCGGCGATCGCGGCGTCCGGCTTACGAATCACTTGGTCAGACAACGCCGGGATCCGGCTCTTGGTGATGATCAGTTTGTGCTCGGTGTCGAGCTCGCCCACGAGGGTGAACTCGTACTCGATCTCACCTCGCTGGACCGGAGCCATGCCGACTTTGCGGGGGACCATCTTGCCGTTCTTGTCGGCCTCCATGATGTACTCGGTTTTCGAACGCATCGTCGCGATAATGTGCGCGGTCGAACCGAGCATCGAATCGACCAGGTGATTCTGGATAGGCGTCACGTCGCGCCAGGCGGTGAACTTGTTTCCCGCCCGGTTATCGGCACGGGCCGCGGCGTTGTCTACCAACTCAAGTGCGCCGTCCTTGCCAATCCACGCATGGGAGAGGCTGTCGATCACGATGGCCGCGTAGCCCGCCGCTTCGGCCGCGTGGATGGCGTCGATGTAGCGGTCTGGGTGAAAGCTGCTCAGTTCCAGCACGTCGAACGCAAACGTGTCTGCGTAGAGCGACGCTGAACCACGCTCGGTATCGATTACAGCCACGCGCCCGCCGACTGCCTCAGCGAGCCGCTGAGCGATGACCAGGGCGGTGTACGTCTTGCCGCTGCCGGTCGGACCCACGAGGGCCAGCCGCAGTTTGCTTTTCGATTTGGTCGCTTTCTGGAATGGGTTGCTCATTTCGTCGTCCTTTCGGTGTATTGCCGGTCGTGTTGCCGGCAGTAGGTTGTCAGTGTGAGTGACCAGCACTCCTGGCGGCCGCATCGGTGCCATGCTCCGAGCCGCGCCAGTATCTGGTCCCGCCGTGCCTGTCGGTTTTCACGTCGCTGGATGGCGGTAGCGCCTATCAGGGCGCCGACGATTAGCAAAAGCCCGAACGCGATCATGCGTCCCTCCGAGCACAGGCAACGTGCCGAGCCTGCTCTGGATTCCGGGACACGTACGCACGTTCCCCTGGCGGGATTGTGAGCGAGCACACGAAGCAGACCCGTGACGCCCAGAGTTGCTTTAAGCGCCCCCGGCGGTAGCGCGGCGGTGATTGTGCCGTCATTGCGCGTTTCTCCTGGCGCAAGCTTCGTGCCGCGTTGCGCCCCACGGAGACGCGTACACCCGGTCGCCCGGCTGGATTACGGTCCGGCAGACGTAGCACACTCGGGGTAG
>DAINCT010000172.1:0-7578 GCA_036732245.1 Chloroflexota bacterium
ACCGAGAGATCGATGCCGGCCGTGATAATCACAAATGTCTCGCCGACCGCGATGACACCGAAGACGGCCATTTGCCGTCCAATGTTCTGGAGATTGTCAACGCTCAAGAAGACCGGAGAGCGAATGGCAAAATACGCACCAAGGACCAATATGATGCCGAGCAGACCGAGGCGCAGCACGAGATCCCAACGACCGGCTACAAGGGCGGCAGCTTTCTGGATCGAGCTGCCAGGTGGTGGCGCCGCTACCGCAGGGGGCGCAGGTTGAGGTTCAGCCACGATGCGAATCCTTCCCGGAGAGCGCAGTCGATGCCGGGCAGGTGGGGCCTTGCGAGCCCACCATGCCCGGCATTATACGATTCCTCTCTGGTTAGAAGCCTATCTGACGCTTCGCCACCGGATTGAGCAGTCCCTGGATCAGGGGGCTGTTGACGTTGGCGGGGGTGGCCACGGTCACGCCCGTGTTGTCGAATTTCGGGACATTCAGACCAGCGGATGCCAGGATGCCGTACCCAACGCCGCCGAAGCCCATCTGGTAGGGATCCTGCAGGATCGTCCCGTCCAGCGTGTGGTTCCTGAGGGCGGTAACCTCCTGGGCGGTATTGTCGAAGCCAACCAGCGACACCTTCTTGTGGTTAACCCGACGTTCCTGGAACGCCTTCTCGGCGCCCTGGAGGGTCTGGAGATTGTCGCCCCAATAGCCGACGAGTTTGGGGAACGCGGTCAGCGTGTCCGCCGCGATGCTCAGCGGCTTGCCTGCGGGGTTCGGATCACCGCCGGCATCTTTATGGGCGACGATTTGAATCCCAGGGAACTGGTGGATGCATTGGACGAAACCCGCATCGCGTTGGGTCAGTGAGCCGGCGCCGGACTGGAAGGTCGCGTACGCCACCTGTCCCCTGGCTGCCCCGGTCTTTGCTTTGATCGCCCTGGCGAGAGCCTGAGCCGCCAGACAGCCACCCAGGTGGTTGTCCGTCGCCAGGAAAGACGTGATATTGGGCGTGGTCACCGCAGAGTCAATCGCGATGACTTTGATACCGGCCTGAAACGCCTTGGTGATGACCGGATTGAGTGCGGACGCGGAAGTTGACGCGATCACAATGAAATCCGGGTGCTTGGCGATGGCATCTTCCACCAGCGTGATCTCGGCGTTGATGTCGGCCTCAGAAGGACCACCCACGTACCCGAGGCTCTGAACGCCGAATTGCCGGGCCGCCTTGCGGGCCGCGGCGAAGACGATCTGCCAGTACGGTGAGTTCGTCGTCTTGACGATGACTTCCATCTTGAGTGCGTGGATCGTACGGGCGTTGTGCACCCGTGCCACGTTCTGTGCTGCGACGGGACTGGCGTGTGATGAGACCGCAACAGACGAGGCGAGAACCGTTCCCAAGATCACGAGGAATACGGGGATTCTTCGGACGTGTCGTGCCATTGACGCTTACCTCCATTACACAGTGCGGCCCTATGAGGGCCGTTGCAGCTTTGACGATCCACGCGGACGACGCGTACAGACTGGTGTCTGCCCGGGCGGGGAGGCTGCTGCTCGCCTCCACGCGACCCCATCATCCCATCCGTGGTCCAGAACTCCTGCTTGCCTCCACCTCCATCACTATACTGTTGCTCCCACCGGGTCCGCGGGGGACTCGGGCGGACTCTTCCTCTTCTGCTTGTCTGCCGGATGCTGGGATTCGGCGGTTATGCCAAATAAATCCATCAGGACCCGGATCCTTGCATTCACAATATGTTGTTCCAACAGCACCTCAGCTCTGGAGGTGTCGCCCTCGGCCAGCGCCCGCAAAATAACCTCGTGCTCGTCGGCGGCCGCTTCATTCCGTTCGGGATACGAGGTATCCCAGTACTGAAAGAGCGTTTGTTGACTCCGCAGGCCGGCCAGGAGTCGGATGAGCAGACCGTTACCCGATGTCTGAATCAACAAATTGTGCAGTTTGAGATCGGCCTCCAAATGAAGCAGCACGGAGTGGTCGTCTCGCTCGACGCGTAGAGCTTCTCGCACTCGATGCAAGACCTCGAACTGTTCTTGAATTTGTTCCTCGGTCAAGAGAGGCGCCGCCAGGCGGAGTGCGAGCACCTCGAGCACGGCACGAACCTGGTAAATCTCGATTACATCGTTCGCCGAGAAGGCGCGAACGGAGAAGCCGCGACGGGCGTCCAGACGAATCAGGTCTTCCTGTGCCAGGCGATGTAGAGCCTGTCGCACGGGAGTCCGACTCAATCCCAACTGTAAGGCCAGTTCGGTATCGGTCAGACGTTCGCCCGGTTGCCGTTCGCCCCTGATGAGTTGACGCCAGATCATTTCGTAGGCATGATCGACCGCCGTGGGGATGACCGTGCGACCGCCGACCTGCAACAGATCGAAAAATACAGCGCGCAAGTCATCCACGGTGTCGACAGCCGGCGAGGTGGTCGAGTTCGGCATGCTTTACAAAGACACCCTGGCCGTGTATTTTGTATTCAATGTTCTCTATGGGAGAGATTCTACTGGCACGTCGGCTCTCTGTCAACCTGGACCTCGGTGGCGAGATCCCGTCGCGGCAGGTCCTTACGGGTTCGTTCTTCGCGGGACCTCGTGAGAACGGCCATGACTGAGGGGCTCGCACTCGATCTCACACGTCTGCGAGACGAGACCAGTCTCGCCGGCGATTATCCCGACTCGTTTACGGTGGTAGCGCAAGGCTATCTCTGGCTGGAGCGGATGGGGGCGCAAAGACTTTTGGCCGTGCTGACGCCGGCGGACGCACATAGC
Source organism: Chloroflexota bacterium (assembly GCA_036732245.1). Lineage (GTDB taxonomy): Bacteria > Chloroflexota > UBA5177 > UBA5177 > UBA5177 > JANWJD01. The sequence goes on from DAINCT010000172.1 coordinate 2,764, forward strand.
GGAGGCGGGTTCCACGGCAACAGGGCGGGAGAAGTGCTGGGCCACTCCCTCCTGCTGTGTCCACTCGACGCCCACAATGCCGCGCGTGTGCGGCAGGTTATCGGCTCGCTCTCTCCCATCCCCCTTGGCCTCAGAACGAGTGCCGGGTTCGGAGATCGGCTGGGACTGGCGACTCCGGGCCACGTACGCGCGCTGCGACGGGTGCGCGAGCCCGCCGATCGCAATGGCATCGCGCCGATCTTCGCACAGCAGTCGATTCGCGAAATGGACCGGACGGGGCGCAGCGCGCTTGACGTCCTGGACGATGCCACGTGGGGTGCGTTTCAGGCGGGCTGGCCTGATCCCGTGGGCGCGGACGCGGATCATCTCAAAACACCGGACGACATCGACCGAACGGCAGCGTGCGGCTACAGCCTCTACACGATCGATCCCGGAGCATTCGTCGACGACGAAGCGGATACAGCCGAGCCGGATGCGATTCGTCAGGCGCTGGAAACGCTGCCCTGGGAGGAACTTGCAACCGATCTGGCCGATCTCAGGCGACGCTATACGGGGCGACAACTGGAGCTGGACGACCGATCCATCCCGATCGACGACGAAGTACTGGCGCGGGCCGCGGTCAAGTACGGGCGCGCAATCGCACACGTGGGGCGGATGTATCGCCATCTGCTATCCAAAGACGCGCCGTTCGAACTGGAGGTGTCGGTCGATGAGACGGAAACACCGACGTCACACGCGGAACATGCTTACATCGCGGGTGAACTCAGCCGCCTGGGCGTGCAGTGGATCAGCCTGGCACCGCGCTTTGTCGGCTCCTTCGAAAAGGGAGTCGACTACCTGGGAGACCTGGACACCCTGCTTGCGGATCTCGACGGGCACGCCGCGATTGCCCAGTCGTTTGGTCCGTACAAGCTGAGTCTGCACTCCGGGTCGGACAAGTTTCTGGTCTACCCGCTGATCCAGGAGGCCACCCAGGGACTGGTCCATCTCAAGACGGCCGGCACCAGTTACCTGGAGGCACTTCGGGTGGTCGCGCAGGTCGATCCCGGCCTGTTCCGAGCAATCCTGTCGTTCGCGCGCGATCATTACGAACGAGACCGCGCGACCTATCACGTCTCGGCGACCCTGAGCAGGGTTCCGGCACCCTCTTCCCTCGGTGACGGGGACCTAGAGGGCCTGCTGGATGACTTCGACGCGCGTCAGGTGTTGCACGTGACCTTTGGCTCGGCGTTGGGTGTGTTCCGAGCAAGGCTGATGCAGCTTCTGAGCACCCACGAAGACGCGTACGCCGGCGCCCTGGAACGCCACTTCGTGCGGCACCTCGCACCGTTCGCGCGGACGCTGCACGCGACACAGGTGGACTCGACTTGAGCACGCGCACGGTGGTGCTAGAACGGCCCGGAGTCGTGCGGCTGGCGGGCGGCGTGGAGGAAAGTCTCAAGGCCGGCGAGGCTCTGGTGCGGCTCCGAATCGCCGGTATCTGCGGTTCCGATCTCTCTGCCTATCGGGGCACTTCACCGCAGGTGACGTATCCGCGGGTGCTGGGACACGAAGTGCTGGTCGACATTCTGCGGGCGCCCGACCGACCGGAGCTCGAAGGGCAGAGAGCCGTCCTCGATCCAATGATCCCATGCGGCTACTGCCGCGCCTGCCGGGTCGGCCGGACGAATTGTTGCGTACGGCTCCAGGTGATGGGCGTGCACGTCGACGGCGGGTTACAGGAGACGTTTGCAGTCAATCTGCGGCATCTGCATCCAGTACCGGTGGAGATGTCGGACGAAGTAGCCGTCCTGGCCGAGCCGTTGACCATTGCGTACCACGCCGTGCAGCGCTCAGGGATCGCGGCGGGCGGAATCGCCGTGGTCTTCGGAGCGGGCGCGATCGGGCTGCTGATCGCGCGGCTCCTGGTGGGAGCACGTGGCTGCCGTGCGTTCATCGTCGATGTCGATGCCGATCGCCTGCGCAGAGCGGAAGGTCTGGGAGCGATCCCGCTCCAGGGCGATGAAGCGATGCTCACACGTGCCCTGGCGGATGCAACTGACGGCGACATGGCGGACGTGGTCTTCGAAGCCAGCGGAAGTCCGGTCGCCACGCTGGCCACCACGGCGTTTGCCGGCCATGCGGCAAACGTGGTGCTGGTGGGCTGGAACCGGGTGCCGGTCGAGGTCGACACGGTGACACTGATGCGCAAGGAACTGACCGTGCTGGGTTCTCGCAACAGTGTGAATGCATTTCCGGCCGTGCTCCGATTATTGGCCGACGGTCTGGTGGATCCGACTCAACTCATCACGCACCACTTCGCGTTTGACGACGCGGCAACGGCCCTCGAGGTACTCGATAGAAATCAGGGCATGGTCCTGAAAGTCGTTATCACCGCCGAACGAGGATAAGGGATGCTTCCTGGAGGACGATGCAGCAGCATCGTACCGTGATGGATTCAAGTCGTAGCATTACCATCATCGACGCCGTAACGCGTGACATCCGGTTTCCCACTTCAGTCACACTTCTCGGATCGGATGCGATGAATGCGGCGCCGGATTACTCCGCGGCGTACGTGGTGCTGGTCACCGATGAACCTGGATTGGAAGGGCACGGGCTGACCTTCACCATCGGTCGTGGCAACGAAGTGGTCGTGGCCGCCGTGGAGGCGCTGAAGCCGCTCGTGATCGGTCGCGCTCTGGAGTCGATCACGGGCGATATGGCCGGCTTCTGGCGTGATGTGACGGGGGACAGTCAATTGCGCTGGTTGGGACCGGAGAAGGGCGTGATCCATCTCGCGACGGCAGCAATCGTCAATGCCGTCTGGGATCTGTACGCGAAGTTCGAGGGCAAGCCACTCTGGAAGCTCCTGGCCGATATGTCGCCGCACGAGCTGGTTGCCTGCATCGACTTTCGATACATCGCAGACGTCTTGACCCCGGATGAGGCAGTCGACATGCTGCAACGTCATGCCGGGACAAAGTCGGAACGAGCAGCGTACCTGCAGGTACACGGCTACCCGACGTACACCACCTCGGCCGGCTGGCTGGGATATTCGGATGACAAGGTACGGCTGCTCTGCCGGCAGCTCCTGGCCGAGGGATGGCAGGATCTCAAGATGAAAGTGGGCGCCGATCTGGACGACGATATCCGCCGCGCCACGATTATCCGAAGCGAGATCGGTCCGCGGCGGCGGCTGATGATGGACGCTAACCAGGTTTGGGAGGTCGGTGAGGCGATCGAGTGGACGACGACGCTGGCTCGATTCGACCCATGGTGGATGGAGGAGCCGACCAGTCCCGACGATGTATTGGGCCATGCCACTATCGCGCGCGCCATCGCGCCGATTCGGGTGGCCACCGGCGAACACGTGCAGAATCGGGTCATCTTCAAACAGCTGCTGCAGTCAGGGGCGATTGGCGTCTGCCAGATTGACGCCTGCCGGTTGGGGGGCGTTAACGAAGTGCTGGCGGTCCTCTTGATGGCAGCCAAATTTGGTGTGCCGGTCTGCCCGCATGCCGGTGGTGTGGGGCTGAATGAATACGTCCAACATCTCTCGATCTTCGACTACATCGCGATCAGCGCGTCGCTGCAGGACCGACTCATCGAGTATGTCGACGGGCTGCACGAACATTTCTTCGCGCCGCCGGTGATTCGAGCCGGGCGCAATATGCCCCCGAGCGTACCGGGATACAGCATCACCATGCGTCCTGAATCGCTGGACTTATACGAATTCCCCCATGGTGCGGCGTGGCGCACGTAGCACCAACGCCCGTCGAGATACACGATACACGCGCCGGAAGCATGCGATTCACCTCTTGACATTTGGGAAACCGAGAGGTAGCGTGAGGCACAAGGGAAATCTGACTCAGATGACCCACTCACGACACAACGGCATGCCAGGAGGTCATAGACCACTATGAACGGACGAGACGAATTCCAGACGGGCGTCAGCGCAGACGAGACTGCTCGAGGAGCGGAGGAAGGGATCGGCCTGGGGGTAGGTGGGACGCCTGCCGCGGTACGCGAGGCGCCCGGTGCAACCGACACGGCGGGAACATCGACTTTTGATTCTTCGGGCGTATCGACGCCGCCCCCGCTGAAGACCCGCCCGACGAATGCGCCATTTGGCATACAGGTCCCGGAGAGCGTTCCGAACGCTCTCGCGCCACTCGAGCCGGTGGGCAGACAATACCTGGGCTGGATCGGTGCGGCGCTGCTGCTGATCGGCACCTTTCTGAGTGTCAAGACCTACACCTATAACGGTCCCAACCTCGGCCTGAATATCGCGGTCCCCTCGGCCTCGCAAAGCTTTTGGGAGTTCAGTGGAATTTGGGCTTTCGTTGTTCTTGTTTTGGCACTTGCATCGGCCGGTTTGGCGTTTATCCGGGATTACAAATGGCTGCTCGTCACGGGCGGCGTCTCGTTTGTGGTCCTCGTTGTGAACCTCCTGTTTACATTCTCGGGAGTGCTGGGGCTTAGCGCCCGTCCCTCGTGGGGTTGGATCGTGCTGTTCCTCGGGGCGCTGGTGGTGCTGGCAGCAGGCGCGATGCGTTCGGCCGCGCGTGACGCCGAGAATCCGAGTGCTTTGAACAACCTCATCGCTTCGGTGCAGAGCAGAAGCAGCAACCGGTAGCGCAGATTGCGCTCGAGAGAGTCGCCCTATCGATTTCATTCAACGATAGGGCGACTCTTCTTTCATAGTTTGGCAGCGCACGCGCATACCCGCCGCAGGCGAGTTGTACCGGCCCACGATGAGGGGCGCCTCACCGTTGCAGGCTCCAGGAGCATCAAGCGACCCGGGATCGGGACACCGGTGGTAGGGCGGCACCGGCG
>DAINCT010000173.1:0-5185 GCA_036732245.1 Chloroflexota bacterium
TCGCAGAGATGCCGCGGGCAGCAGTCGTGGTGACATCGCACCTGGGGTTTCTGCAGCGGCAGGCGGCCGTGACTCATGCCACTGGAGGCGAGCGCGACGCGCATGTCATTTCCTGATTTCGCAAGTGTGATTCCCACGCTACGCGCCGGGAGAGAGACGGGAGACGCGGCGGTCATCGGTGTGATCATCCGCAACGATTCCGCGCTGGCGGTGAGTGCTGCCGAGCGATTGATCGTGCGGGAGAATGGCGAAACATCGGGCTCCTTGCCGGACTCGATGGTGAAACAACTGCGGATCGATGCGCTGGCATGCCTCTCCGAGCGACGCTCTCGCTTGCTGTCGTACGCCGTAAGCGACTCAGGGCTGGTGTCGGTCGGACTGCAACAGGGAGATATCGACGTGTATTTCGAGGTGCTGGAGACACCGCCTCGACTCATCGTGGTCGGGGCCGGACATATCGCGGTGCCGCTGGTGAAGGTCGCCGGAATTCTGGGTTACGACATCAGCGTGATCGACGACCGGGCTGAATTCGCTGATCCAGACCGTTTTCCGGACGCAAGCACGGTGCTTCACGGGCCGTATCAAGACACGCTGGCGCGACTGCCGCTCGACCGGAATTCGTACATCGTATTGGTCACCCGTGGGCACGTGCACGACGCGGCGTGTCTGGCCGAAGTCATCAACTCACCGGCGCCGTACATCGGAATGATCGGAAGCAGAAAGCGGGTTCGGACGGTCATCGAGTACGTTCTGGGGCTCAATCCCTCTCCTGAGGCTCTGGCACGCATCTATGCGCCGGTGGGCATCGACATAGGATCGAACAGTCCAGAGGAAATCGCAATTGCCATAGCCGCGGAACTCATCAAGGTGCGTCGAGGTGGGAACGCCGCCTCACTGAGGCTTCAGGACCAGGATCGTGGCTAGACTCCGAGTGGTGGTACGGGGGGGAGGAGATCTGGGTTCTGGGGTCGCCCTCCGATTGTGGCGAGCCGGCTTCGAGGTCATCGTGCTGGAAGCTCCCCAACCGGTGGCAGTGCGTAGGACGGTCTGCTTGTCCGAGGCGGTCTATGACGGGAACGTCCAGGTCGAGGAAGCGCACGCCGTGCTGGCGTCGTCGATCGAAAGCGCGCTCACGATCGTGACGCACAGACAGGTTCCGGTGATGGTGGATCCGGATGCTGCATCCTTGCCGCGCCTTCGCCCCGACGCGCTGGTCGATGCAATCATGACCAAGCAGAATCTCGGGACCCGTCTCGACATGGCGCAGTGCGTCGTGTGTCTTGGTCCTGGGTTTGAAGCGGGCGTCGATTGTGACGCTGTCATCGAGACGAATCGTGGCCCTCACCTGGGGCGTGCGCTCTGGACCGGCCACGCCGAGGCCAACACGGGCATACCTGCGCCGGTGGGCGGTTTTGGCTCGGACCGCGTACTACGTGCCCCCAGAGACGGCACGCTGATCGGACTCAAGTCAATCGGCCACCTCGTGGACCAGGGAGAAGTGGTGGCACGCGTGGATGGAGAACCCGTAAGGTCGAACTTCGCCGGCATGGTTCGTGGTTTGGCGCGCGATGGACTGACGGTGCGCGCCGGAATGAAAATAGGCGACATAGACCCGCGCCTCGATCCCGAGCTGTGTCGGCTCGTGTCCGATAAATCTCTGGCCGTCGCCGGCGGCGTGCTGGAAGCTGTACTTATGAGGTCCTATGCGCGTGAATGACTTGCTCGACGCGATCGAAGCCACCGCTCAGAACGGCGACCAAGCCGTGGTAGCGACGATCGTGCGCACCAAAGGTTCGACGCCGCGAGAAGTGGGGGCGCGTATGGTCGTCTACAGTAACGGTGAGATTAACGGCACGGTGGGGGGCGGCTGTGGAGAAGCCGACGTGTGGAGCGAGGCGATGGAGGTACTTCAAGAGCGCCAACCCCGCCTGATTGAGGTCGATCTACTGCACGATCAGGATGCGGAAGGAGGTCGGGCCTGCGGCGGCCTGATGTACGTGTTTCTGGAACCCTTGACTATTCCGGTCGCGAGTTGATATCACCCCGCTGTCCGTGAGAGAATGTGGTACGAGCGAAGACGGAACACGGTTCGTCGTGCACTGCGGAAAGCGAGCCCGGGCGGGTGTAAGCCGGGTACGCCAGAGCGACGAATCATCTCTCCCGAGCTTCACCGCGAAGGGCTGCGCGGCAGTTGGTAGCGGTTGATGGGTTTGCCGCTCATTATCGCGGCCGGTGACCTGGACGCCGTTCTGGGTCGCGCTAAGCGAGCTGTCACGCTAATGTGGGTGGTACCGCGGGAACCTTGAAATCTCGTCCCATGCTTTGGGACGTTTTTTATTGAGGTGTGAACGTGACGGGTACGGAACAGTTATACCTACGGGACAGCTACGACAGGGCTTTCGTCGGTCGGGTCGTCGACGTTCAAGAGCACAACGTGGTGCTGGACCGATCGCTTTTCTACCCGCGCGGCGGCGGACAGATGGCCGATCGGGGGATGCTCGAGGCGTATGGTCGCACCTATCTCGTCGTTTCGGTCGAGAAGCGGGGCGGGACGGTCTATCACGCCGTCGACGGCCCGCTTCCGTCGGTAGGCGAGGAGGTACGGGGCACGATTGATTGGGAGCATCGGTATCGCCAGATGCGCACCCACACCGCGCTTCACGTCCTGTGCGGGGTGATTTATCATCGCTTCTCGTCGCTCGTTACGGGATGCCAGATGTATCCGGATCGTGCACGAATGGACTTCACGCTGTCGGATCTTTCCAGAGAGCGCGTGGATGAGATCGAGCGCCTGAGCAACGAGGCGATACGTGCCGGATATCCGGTGCGGGTCAGGTTTGTACCACGGCGCGAGGCGAATCTCATGCCCGAGCTCATTCGCACGAAGGTGAGTCTGGTGCCGCCGGAGATCAACCCGATTCGGGTCGTGGAGATCGTGGGTCTCGATTTGCAGGCTGATGGCGGTACCCACGTAGCCAATACGATCGAGGTCGGCTCCATTCGTATTACAAAAACCGAAAACAAAGGGCGGGAAAATCGCAGGTTAGAAATCGAACTGCAACCCGCCGTGCCTGAATAAGGAGATCATTCGTGTTTGAGCCCGTTCCAAAGGACTTCAACGTACCGGAGCTTGAAAAAGCTGTCTTGAACTTCTGGGAAAGCAACGACGTCGAGCAACGCTACCTCGAGCGCAACCGAGAGGCGACTGAGCGGTTCTCGTTTCTGGATGGGCCCATTACAGCCAACGGTCCCATGGGCGTCCACCACGCCTGGGGACGGATGTACAAGGACCTCTGGCAGCGGTACAACACCATGCTGGGGAAGCGACAACGGTACCAGAACGGATTCGACTGTCAGGGATTGTGGGTTGAGGTCACCGTCGAGCGGCAGCTCGGTTTCAAGTCGAAACGTGACATCGAAGAGTACGGCGTGGCAGAGTTCGTCCGAAAGTGCAAGGAGGACGTGCTGCGATGGGCCGGCCTGATGACAGAGCAATCCAGGCGTCTGGGCTACTTCATGGACTGGAATCACTCGTACTACACGATGTCGGACGAGAACAATTTCACGATCTGGCACTTCTTGAAGACGTGCCACGAGCGCGGGCTGCTCTACCGTGGAACCGACGTCATGCCCTGGTGCACGCGGTGCGGCACCGGCCTTTCGGAGACCGAAGTAGCGGAAGGTTATCAGGATCTCACTCACCGGTCGGTGTATGTGAAGTTTCCCCTGGTGGACTATACCTTTCCCTTCGGCGTGGACGCCGGCAGCCGTCCAGTGTCGCTGTTGGTCTGGACCACCACTCCATGGACGCTCACATCAAATGTAGTGGTCGCCGTGAATCCGACTCTCCGGTATGTCCTGGCACGCCAAAACGACGAGTTCTATATCGTCCAAAAGGAGACCATGGGCCGCGCTCTCGGCAAAGACGTCGTGGAAGTCGCTGAGTTTGCAGGCTCGGACATGCTCGGTTGGACCTACCAGGGACCATTCGACGAGCTGCCGGCAGTCGAGGGCGCTGAGCACATCGTGATCCCGTGGGGCGACGTGAGCGAGGCGGAGGGCACGGGGTTGGTTCATATAGCCCCTGGGTGTGGGAAAGAGGACTTCGCACTCGGCAAGCAGTTTGGACTCAAGGTGATCGCCCCGCTCGACGCAGCCGGTCGTTACAGTGATGGCTTCGGCGTCTTCGCCGGACAGGACGTGCACGAGGTGGCGGAAACCGTGATCGAGAGCCTGCGTGGGAAAGGCCTGTTGCTGCGGCCCCAGTCGTACACCCACCGTTATCCCACGTGCTGGCGTTGTGGTACGGAACTGGTGTTTCGGTTGGTAGATGAGTGGTTCATCTCGATGGATCCGATTCGCGAGCCCATGATGGAGGTCGTCCGGTCCATTCGCTGGCTCCCACCATACGGACTGGAGCGCGAACTCGACTGGCTCAGAAATATGGACGACTGGATGATCTCGAAGAAGCGGTACTGGGGACTTGCTCTGCCGTTCTGGATCTGTCCCTCCGGACACCTTCACGTGATCGGCAGCCGGGACGAGCTGTTCGAGCGCGCGCTCGGGGGAGTGGATGATCTCGAGTCACCGCATCGTCCCTGGGTGGACGAGATCACGATCGCATGTCCAGAGTGCGGACAGGAAGCCCGGCGGATTCTGGACGTCGGCAATCCATGGCTCGATGCGGGCATCGTCCCATTTTCCACGCTGGCCTACCGGACCGACCCGGAGTGGTGGCGTCAGTGGTTTCCGGCGGACTTTATCACTGAGAGCTTCCCGGGCCAGTTCCGTAACTGGTTCTATTCGCTGCTGGCCATGAGTACTGTCCTCGAAAACACGGCCCCAATGGAGACAGTGCTCGGCTTCGCGCTGGTGCGGGACGAGTCCGGCCGCGAGATGCACAAGAGTTGGGGCAACCTGATTCCGTTCGACGACGCAGCGGATCGGGCCGGAGCCGACATGATGCGCTGGCTGTTTGCGCGCCACAATCCGGATACGAATGTGAACTTCGGCTGGGAGTCGCTCGACGAGGTGAAGCGACGGCTGCTGGTGCTCTGGAACACCTACATCTTCTTTGTAACGTACGCGAACGTCGACGGCTGGTCGCCGGATCAGCAGGCGCCGCCGGTCACGGCACGACCGCAACTGGACCGGTGGATCCTATCACGGTTGAACGCGCTCACGC
>DAINCT010000173.1:5195-7571 GCA_036732245.1 Chloroflexota bacterium
CTCACGCTGGACGTACGGGCCGGGTTGGATCGCTTCGACGCGGCAGGACCGGCCCGGGACGTCGAACAATTCATCGAGGAGCTCTCGACCTGGTATGTGCGGCGTAGTCGGCGACGGTTCTGGAAAAGCGAGAACGACGAGGACAAGGCCGCAGCCTATGCGACGCTGTACGAATGTCTCGCCACGCTCTCTCGCTTGCTGGCACCGTTCATGCCGTTCGTCGCGGAGACGTTCTATCGAAACCTCGTAGCGGGTCCCCGCGGCGAAGAGGCCGGCAGCGTCCACTTGACGGACTTCCCGGCGGCGGATGAATCCCTGATCGATACGGACCTGCTCACGGCGATGCGCGCGGCCCAACAGGTCGTCGCGCTGGGGCGTGCCGCACGTGAGCGGGCCAACATAAAGGTGCGGCAGCCGCTCTCGCGCATGTATGTGAAGACTCCCTCCGACGAGGTTTCAGAGGTCATCCGTGCAGTGGAAGGTATTATTCTGGACGAACTCAACGTGAAGCACCTGGAGTTCGCGGGGTCGGAGCACGACTTTGTTTCATACACGGTGCGGCCGAATCTTCCCGCCCTGGGCCCCCGCTTCGGCAAACGAGTTCCACTGATTCGGGCCGCGCTGGAACGAATTGACCCCGCACGCGCGGTGAGCATCCTTGAACGCGGCGAAGAGCTGACCCTGGAGGTCAATGGTGAAACCATCGTGCTTGGTCGCTCCGACGTCTTGACCGAGGCCGTGCAGCGCGAGGGTTACGCCGCTATGGCCGGAGACGGCTACCTGGTCGCGCTCGACACGGAGCTCTCGCGCGAACTCGTGCTGGAACGACTCGCGCGGGAGGTCATACGACGGCTCAACGATTGGAGAAAAGCAGCGGGACTGAATATCGACGACCGTATCAGCGTCGTGTACGAAGCAACGCCCGATTTGAAAGAAGCGATTGCGCAACACCGTGAATACGTCATGGGCGAGACTCTGGCGGTTCGTTTCGAGGCGGGAGAGCCGCGTGGTCGGGGCTTCGATGCGCGCGATTCATTCGCCGACCAGACGTTGCACGCCGAGTTGCGCATTGCTTCTGATGCAGATTGGCAGGGGGCACGATGACACAGTTCTCGACGCACAGGGACCTTGCCCGCTCCTCTTGGTAGCTTGACAAACAGCAGCAGAGGCCCCTACGGATGCGGTAGCCTGAGATGTGAAGAAATTTCCTGATCCGCGTATCGTCTCGTGGACGTTGACGGGCTTCGTGGTGGGCGTGTTGCTAACGCTGGTGGCGTCAGGGACGATCAATCATAGTTCGCAGGCGCCGTTAGCTCGGGCCACACTGCCCCCCGCCACGCCGCTCGGAGACGCGCAACTCTATCAAAACGTCCAACGGATTGTGATTCGAGAACTGGGTCAGGCGTATCCCAACGTCAAATTGCACCGGCTGATTCAGCTGCGCCTCGACCCGGTGAGTTCGGCGCTCGATCCCGAAACGCGGGCAGGCGTCTCGACGCACGCCCGCTCGGTGTTCATCGAGTTCCGGCTATACGATCATCCGCTAGGAAAATCCTGGCGCCTGCGTTCTGCCAAGGCAGACGTTTTTTCGCTCCTCAAGGCGCTGTACACGAGTCGCATGCCGATCTATGACGTGGAGTTGGTGGGCATATTCCCGCTACGAGCCGGCAAGGTCGTGCGTGACTCCCGAGCATTGGTCGCATTCATCGACCACCCGACGGCGAACCGGATACCCTGGCGCCATTGGGGCCGTGACAGCGAAGGTCGACTCTGGGCGCTCCTGGATTACAAGCATCTCGACGCTCGCTTTGCCTGATCCGGCACAAGGACGGAGGTTCCCACGCCGCTGTGCGGCACCACACCGGATGCAAACGGCGAGTCGGCGTATCCCGGTGGACGTAGGGACCGCCCGGCGTGATGGTTCGGCTCGTCCCATGTGTGCTGGATCGGGAGGGCAGGCACGGGGGCCCGCCCCTGCGAAAGGTCCTGGCATAGGTAGGCGACGTGACCGAAATCGAGAGAGTCGAGACGGAGACTCCCACGGGCGCCTCGGCGACGGAGCGCCGAGCTACGACGGTTTGCGCGTATGTCAACGGGAATCGGGACCATGGAGTGTGGGCGGAACGGCACTCGGGCCGTTCCCTACCTCGGTTCCGGTCAAGGCGTAGTTACCATAACCACAGCGAAGGTGGATAACTTTCGACAAACCAGGCGTCTTTTCCACACGACGGTGCATATTGTCCACATTTAGCCGTCGTTGCCGTAGAGCATGCTCCTGACGGCGAGAACGTCGTTGCGTAACTGATGGTCCTCTTGAAGGGCTGTGCTAATTTTGTCCCAACCGTGCATAACGGTTGTATGGTCCCTTCCACCCAG
>DAINCT010000174.1:0-7538 GCA_036732245.1 Chloroflexota bacterium
GAATATACCGATGTTTCCAACGCTGAAGCGCTTTATTGACCGGCAAACCTGGCTGGATACGGTGAGTGATCCGCTGCAGACATCTATCGGATCGCTGTTCAAGAGTGCCGGCGAGATCGGCAAGCAGGCGAAGAACTTTTTGAACGGCACCTGGCTGGGCCATCCCGCCCATCCCGCTATTACCGACGTGCCCATGGGAGCCAGGACCTGCACCGCCGTCTTCGACACCATAGCGTCCCTGGGTGACGATCACTCACTGGAGCGGGCGGCCGACATTGCACTGGCGACCGGCTTGGCGGGAGCTGTCGGATCCGCAGTCACGGGTCTGACCGATTGGAGTGATACCTACGGCCGAGAACGGAGGGTCGGGCTTCTCCATGGATTGATGATGGTCGGCACGGTTCTGACCTATCGCCGTCTGTGAGATCCAGGGCTACTGGTACGCCGGACTCCAGCAGGCCGCCCTTGCCTTCTTCTTTGCCGGCTCCCCGCGGTATGCGTATAGTCTCTGGCGCAAGGCGGCAGCACTGAAACAGCGCTTCAACCGTGCCTTCTGGATCGAGGATCTCGGCCTCTACGCTCTGGGTCTGGATCCGGAGAAGCGTCCGATCCGCGTGATGACGTCGAACGTCGGGCAGGCGCTCGCCACAGGCATCATTGCCAAGGAGAAAGCGCCGAAGGTCGCGCGCCGGATGATGGAGGGGGACATGTTCAGCGGCTGGGGCATCAGGACTCTCTCCAGCGATCACATGGCATTTAACCCACTCGCCTATCACCTCGGCTGTGTCTGGCCGGTCGATGCCGGCACCACCGCGTTCGGCCTTGCCCGGTACGGCTGCGTCGATGAGCTCCACCGCCTGACGGAAGGGCTCTTCGCGGCGAGTAATCTGTTCGTGGCGAATCGACTGCCCGAGGTATTGGGCGGATTCACCCGCGACGATCGTCATCCCCATCCGGGCATCTTTCCCGGTAGCTGCGAGCCACAGGGGTGGTCGGCCGGTTCCATCCTGCTCGCGATTCAGGCCCTCCTCGGCATGGTCCCGGTGGCCCCGCTTGGGCTGCTCCTGATCGATCCGCATCTACCATCCTGGCTACCGGATCTCCGTCTGGAAGGGATTCGAGTCGGCCCGGCTCGGGTCGATCTGGAGTTTCATCGCTCGAAGCGCGGCGAGACGCGCTATCGAGTACTGCGACATGATGGCCCGGTGCGGGTGCTCCGACAACCAGTGTCGGATGGACCGGAGGCGACCGCGAGCGGACGGTTGCGGGCTGCCCTTGGCTCGCTCTCACCGTTCTGAGCACGGCCGGAACGGCACACGTCCTGCGAAGATGGGAGATAGAGGAGGTCCCGATGCTCCACATATCGAACGCCTTCCGACCGCCCATGCTTGATCGCTGGTTGGCATATGTGTATGCGCCCATACTGCTGTATCTCAAGAAGATGCAGATCCTTGGGGTAGGCGCACGGGGCACATGCCCGAGGACATCCGCCTGGAAGATGGCTGCATTGCTCAGTTGATCGCGACTAACCTCAACGCGCGCGGCCAGTATACCTTCGACGGCGCGAGTTTCCGCTATGTCAGCGAGGAGAGCATTCGGCGAGCAGCCCGACCACCGGCGACTTAGCGCGCGTCTTCGTCGAGATGTCCCTCGCCGTCGAGCAGGTGCGTCCAGCAAGGAGCTTCCCCGCCCGTCACCTTAAGCTGGACAAGCATAATAGGAGGCGGGTCAGGGTACTGGGATGACGCCTGAGGCGATTGTTCTTCTTCCGGGTGATCCGTCACGAGCAGGCTCTCGTCTTTGCGCTTTCGTACAGCATGGCTCATTCCCTGCTGATTGTAATGCGTCCGCCTCCCTGAGTGCTGCCCCAGTCACGCCCCTCGTCAAGCGCCCTGTACCGGCTGCTGCCCAAAGACAAGACTAGCGCGGTAGGCATAGGAACCGAACGGACCCGTGACGCAGGCTCTGAACGGACCCTGGTTTCCGCCCGAGGTCGCCATCGCCTCGGGCCGGTGATGGTCCATGACCTCGACCAAAACAGTCCTGGAAACCGCTGGCCGGATGGACGCGAACCACACCTGTACCCCGGTCGCCCAGCGATTCGACGGTCCGTACCGGCCGACGATGTCGAAGCCAGCGAGAAACCCCTGGAACTCTACAAGGTCATAGGTGCAATCGAGGAGCAACGCTATGTTCTTCGTGAAGACGTGTTTGCCGCGCACTGCAGGCCCCACTACCCTACACCGAAGCTCGCGGTCGCCGTCGTCGTCTGGCCCCGACGCGTCTGAGCACTTACTTCTGATTCCCTCTACCAGCCAGGCGGTCAAGTCCGACGGGCAATTTTCGATCCAGGTTGCCGGCGACCTACATCAGGGCGACTACGAAGATAATGAGGTCCTTATGGGAGTACCATCGGGTGCCATGGACTGGAGCATAGCCATCAACCGCCGAAAAGACCCATGACGAATCGAGACAACGTGATGAGTGAAGGCGGAGCAGCTTCGAAGGTAGCCGTGGCCGCCTTGCTGCGCCGCATCCCCGTCTTTGCCTCCCTTGAGGACGAGCACGTTGAGCAACTGAGTGCCCAGGTCGTGAGGCGCGAAGTGGCTAAGGGACAGCTTGTCACCGTCGAAGGGCAGCCAGCCGAAGGACTCTATATCATCGCCTCCGGCCACTTTAAGCGCTTCAAGACCTCTTCGGACGGGCACGAGCAGATCATGAAGCTCCTCCAGCCCGGCGAGTCGTTCGGCGAAGTACCGCTGCTCGATGGCGGCCCCGACCCCGCCAGCTCCCAGGCGATGGAATCTAGTGTGCTTTACGTCCTACCACGATCCCGCTTTGAGGCCCTGGTGGAGCAATCGCCTGATCTGGCGCTCGGGCTCATCCAATTCCTGGCAGGACGGATTCGTCACTTAACCGAGCTCGTCGAGGATCTCTCGTTTCTTCAACGGACCGAGCGCGTTGCCAAGCTCGTGCTGGAGCGAAGCGATATGGGAGATCTGGATCGGCTCACTCAGTCGGATATGGCCGCCGCAGCGGGCACGGCGCGAGAAGTCGTGGGTCGCGCGCTGCGCGAGATCGAACACCGGGGAGCGATCCACGTCGAGCACGGGCATATCACGATCCGTGACCGGCACCTGCTGGAGGCAATCGCCAGAGTAGACGTCGAATGAGCAGCCGCCATCTCCGAGATGCCTTGACGGTTCTTCACACTCCACATCATGTGTCGCCGATCATTCAGGCGTGTAGCCTGGTTGACTATCCGCTCATCCTCGGCAGGCCGGAACTCGAGCGCCTCCCCCTCATCACCGTGGCCGACGACTTTACCTGCCTCGAAGAGTGGTCCGTTCCCTCTCGCGCGCGTGGAGTGGGCCGCTCAGCGCTCCACGGCTGAGGTACCGCACTCGGGGCATGGTCGCCAACGTCCGTGTGTGGGAGGCGCCACGGAGATGCGTCCGTCTCGCACCTCGGGTGCGTACGACTCGACGGATACCGTGGCGGGAAGCGAGAGGACCTCTCCGGTCACCAGATCGAAACGCGCCCCGTGCTTTGGGCACTCAACGGTGTGATCCCAGACCACGCCTTCCGAGAGTGAATACTCCTCATGCGTGCAGGTGTCGCTGACGCCATAGAACACGCCGTCGTCCCGGAAGATGGCGATCGCCTGGCCGTCGATCTCGTAACATCGGCCTTCTCCTTCGGGAATGTCCTCCACTGCGGCAACGTCAACATATCGGTCCAGATCAAGCGCTGGAACACTCATAGTCATTACCTCCAAGACCTGAAACGAGCCGTGTTCCTCACGGCTTCTGAAAGACGACGCGGTAGTCCCCGTTGCCGATGGGCTGGGCGTCGTGCTCAAAGCCCTGTACGCCGAGGACGCTGAAGAGGGGAACCGGCTCGAAAGGAGCGAAGATCTCCAACGGTTCTCCCGGCCCGAGCGTCGCCACCGTTTCCATGATCGTATCGAAGGGCTCCTCACCGCGCGCCAGGATGGGCCGGACATCAAGTGTTGCCATGATTCATGTCTCCTATCTGCTGTCTATTCGAGTGGGAGGGGAGGTGCAGACTGGTTTTTCCTCCTCAGCCGCACCTCTCCGGACTGCGGCTCCGCACGTTACCTCGCTACCACGCCCGTCTTGCGGATCTCGACCTCCCAGACCTCCGGCCCTTCCTGCAGGTAGTGCCAGGTGAACTCACCGGGGTGCTCAGCCAAGAACTGGTAGTTGAGCGGCTTGGGGTCGTGATCGTTGACGAGATCGATTGCCTGGTTGGGGGAGAGCCTGTCGAAGGTCTCGAAGATGGTGGAATGCCGCTCGCGGGGTGGCATCTCCCGCACATCCAGCCGAATGTCCTGCTTTGTCTGTTCCATAGCGTGTCCTCCTTCTATTACGCGAATGCCTTGTGTCAGTCGAGCCATCCCAGCTCGCTCCGTCCTTGGCCAGTGATTCGGTCCGGGTCCCACGGTGGGTCCCAGATGAGATCGACATCGACATCTATCACTCCCGGAATCGATTCGATCACCCGCTGGACTGCCGGTGGCATACTGTCGCTCATCGGGCAGCCGGGCGTGGTCAGCGTCATGATGACGTGGACCTTCCCGTGGTCCGAGGTGAGATCGTAGACGAGGCCCAGATCAACCAGGTTGAGCCCGATCTCGGGGTCGTACACCTCATGCAGCCGATCCCATGCCTCCGCTTCGATCGCACCATCGGAGATGAGCATCCACGGTCCAGGCAGTCTCATGACGACGTCTCCGGATTGGCCCTCTTCCTCAGCCTTGCTCGGAGATGAGCCGGAAGCGGGAACCGTCCGTCGTCAATCTGACGCCGGGTTGACGTCTTGTCTCCGAAGACCGTCCAGATGTTGTACGCGAAGAGGTAGCTGCCGAGGGCGAAGAACGCGCTGCCAACACGGACGGTTGCGAGCGATGCGGCCAGGATGCCGGCAAGGATCACGAGGTAGCCCAGGAAGAGAGCAACGAGGGACGCGTATCCGATTCGCTCATCCAGCATGTCTTTGAGCAACGGAACCGGCTGGGAGCCGATCTTCTTGCTGTAGCGGTGGACCCAGAGCAGGAACGGAATAATCTTGTAGTACTTCCCCACGATCGAGAAGCCGAACCAACCGATCAGAGCGACAAACCCATAGGCCACGATCCAGGTAGTGGTGAGACGATGCCCGGTCGCGAGGACAACGCCCATATCGGCCGCCAGCAGAAACGAGCCGAACGAGATGAAGGCGTGCCATTGCTCAAGCGAGATATCCTTGCGACGTCGTTGCCGGAAGAGCAGGATCATATCGATCACGAAGATCGTCGCGGAGAGATCGAGCACCACGGCAAAGACGGGGACGAACGGCGTGTGCGGCCAGACGCCGAGACTCGCCGTCAGGCCGATGAGCCCCAGGTTCCAGAGCAGCAGGTTGCTCTTAGCGAGCTTCTCGTCGTGGCCGTGAGCGAGCGAGAACATGGCCATCAGCTTGTAGGAGACACCCATCAGCGTCAGACTGAACCAGCCGGCTAGCCCAAGGTGAGCGTGCGCCGCCAGGATGTTCGGCGTGATGTCGAACCAGCCGAAGACATCATCCAGAGCGTAGACGAAACCGACCAACACGGTCAGGGTCAGCCAACCGAGGGCGCAGAGGACGTAGTAGGCCATGGCGTTCCAGACCTTCACGGAGGCGTAGCTGCGCGCCATGTTGGCCACGAAGTGGATCACGCCGCCGACCGCCAGTGTGCCAAAGATGGCAATGCCGGGTGTCCACCAGAGATAGAAGCTGGGCACGAACCCGGCAACTCCTCCGGCATAGAGCCAGAAGTTCCACTTCCCGAGCTGCACGCTGTGGATCTCTGCTTGTAGCGCCACCGGGAAGAGCTGGTAGAGGGCGCCCATCATGATCATGGTGATCCAGCCCAATACCATGAGATGCACCAGAGCGAAGACGTGTGGGTCGTCATAGGTTCGCAGGAAGTCCGGCGCGACGAACGGAACCGCAGTTGCGAAGAGGACGAACGCGATCAGGGCGGCCACCATGTAGCGCAGCGGCAGGCTCAGATCCGGTGATCTCTCAGGTTTGACCCCTTGCATGCATCATTCCTCCTCCCGCGCTCTCTCCCCCTATCCTCTAGCCCAGCAGGGCATTGGCACAGCGACATTTGTCACAGTTCGATGACGCGGAAGTTGACCGCGTACTCGCAGCCCGCGCCCTGACCTATCTCACGGGCCTTCGTCCGCACACGGTTGTCGACATCCAGGCCTCCGATGTACGACTCATGAGCGAGGAGCGCCTGGACGGCCCGGTCGACGGACGTGCCGCTCACCTCGACGACCACATCCCTGTCCGCAGTCGCAGCGACATAGATGTCCTTCACCCCACTCCATGGTTCCAACCCCTCATTGAGGAGCTCCGGGAAGATCCAGCGAGCCGCTGCGTCGCGCGTGGCGTCGAGGACCGCGAGACCAAAGGCACGATGGTCGGCCTGATTCAGGTGGCGCGAACCAAGGATTAGATCGTAGTTCAGCGTGACGATGCGATGCGGCCGGAAGCGACGGATGGCACGGGCGAGATCCCGGCGGAGCAATTCGCCATACATGATCCGCCCGTCCGGATAGTCCAGGAACTCGACGGAATCAACCCCGACCACCTCGGCGGCACGCCGCTGTTCGTCTTCGCGTGCGCGGGCGGTTCGCTCCGGGGTCCATTCCGGATCCTCCATGCCGGCCTCGCCACACGTTCCCAGAAGATAGTGAACGTCACATCCTTCCGACACCCATTGGGCGATGGCTGCAGCACAGCTATACTCCACATCGTCCGGGTGCGCCATGGCAGCCAGGATCCGATGCCGCTGCTCACCCACGGCCGGCCCCTACCGGCGCAACTCCAGCCACCCGGTGCAGCAACTCACGGAGGGCTGCGAGATCGTCACGGATTGATCGCCCCTCCCTGGTCCGCTCGATCTTGAGGCCAGGATTGGAGACGATACTTCCATCCGGCAGAACAAGGGTTGGGATACCGCGTATCCCCTGGCTCTTCGCATCGGCGCCTGCGGACTGTGCTCGGCGCCCGGCGTTCCCGTCCTCCAACGTTGTTCTGAAGGCGTCAGCATCAAGTGCTGCTGCAGCCGCGAGTTCACTGAGCGCATCGACGGTGTCAATGGGGCGAGGCTGCCGAAAGATGGCCCGGCGGACCGTGAGATCGAACTTGGCAGCGACCGTGGTGTTCTGGACCAGCGCCGCTTCATACGCCGCGAACAACAAGCGACTGCTCGCCGGCCAGAACCCAGAGGATGGATCCCACTGAGCAAAGGCATCCAGTTCCACGGTCCGCAGAAGCTGAACCCATTTGTCCTCGTCCTCGGCTCGCGGCTGCGTGCCGTTGGCTGCCTCAAGCGGCCAGGGATGGAAGCGAACCTGGAGGTTCAGATCATCGGCTTCCTTGATGCGCATGATGCGGGTTGCCTCGACATTGCAGAACGGGCACACGTAGTCGTGCCACATGTGAAGAGTAGGGGTAGATTCCATGGCTGATCCTCGCTT
>DAINCT010000175.1:0-7473 GCA_036732245.1 Chloroflexota bacterium
TGTGGGCCGGTCGCGCGGTCGCGAGAGATCGTTCATCGTCTCGCGCCGTTGCCGGCATTTTCGCGAGAGACGGCCTCTGCGAAGTCCGGCCTGTGCTGCGGCGGGAGGGTAAGGCGGGTCGATTTGTGATACGAAAAACTAACTTCTATGCTTCGAGCGGATCCGGCCGGGCAGCTGTACTCGTCAGTTCGATATGCCGGCCGGTCTCGGACGAGTCGAGAAACGCCTGCATGACGTCGAGCACGTGGTAGGCCAGTTCGCCACCGGCTCGGAGGCAACCGACGCCACGCAGCTGCGCGACCAAGCCGGCCAGTCCAAGACCACGCAGGTCCGGCCCCGGGCCGGTGTCAGGATAGATGTCCAGCAACTCCGGTCCATCCCTATGGCGTACCCGCATGCGACCGGCGAAATGGTTGGGATCGGTCGCCAGTAGCGTGCCTTCGGTTCCGTAGAGTTCGATCGGGGGAAGACTGTGGCTCCAGACATCGAAGCTGGTCACGAGCGTGACTACTGCGCCATTGGCGAAGTCCAGCATGCCGGCCAGGTGGGTCGGAGTTGTGACGGTAATGGTTTGCCCCCGACGGGGCAGACTGGTAATGGTGCGGAGGGGAAAGGTAACGCGCGCTGAGGCGGCCACTCGCCGCACCGGACCCAGCAATGAGACGAGCACGGTCAGGTAGTACGGCGCCATATCAAACATCGGGCCGCCTCCGGGGGCATAAAAGAAATCGGGATCGGGGTGCCAACTTTCCTGCCCGTGGGTCATCATGACTGCGCTTCCCGCGATCGCTTCTCCGATGATGCCCTCGTCGATCGCTCGGCGGCAGGCCTGCCAGGCCGGCCCCAAGAAAGTATCTGGCGCGCAGCCCAGCAAAAGACCGCGGCCGGCCGCCAGTTCCAGCAAATGACGTCCGTCTTCCCGGTTCACAGCCAGCGGTTTCTCGCTGTACACGTGCTTTCCAGCCAGTAAGGCATTTTGGCTCACATCGGCATGGGCCAGAGGGACAGTGAGATTGAGCACGACCTCGATGTCATCGTCCTCGAGCAGTTCCTCAACCTCCAGCACGCGGCGCACGCCGAATTGTTCGGCGCGGGCGAGCGCCCGTTCCCGGCTCAGATCGGCGCAGGCCACGACCTCCATGGCAGGCATGGCAATACAGTTTCGGAGGTAGACTTTGCTGATGTCGCCGCAGCCGATGACTCCGACCGTGACAGGCCTTGGGTCCGTCACCTAGCCGGCAGCCCAGAGCAGGCCACGCTGCATGATGGTGCGCGCCTCCAGCACGTCGAAGTCTCGCGCCACGTGGCCCAGCGAGGAAAAAAAGACGCGGCCTTCACCCCAGCGCCGTTTCCATGCCACCGGCATGACCGTGCCTGCAATCCAGGGCAGCCGCGATCCATCGAAGGTGGTCGTGGCAAGTACCTCATTGGAAGGATCGACATGCATGTAGTACTGCTCCGAGTGCATGCGGAAGTCGTCGAGACCGGCCGTGATGGGATCGTCGTGGCGGGTAATCGTCACCTCATAATCGATGATGTCGCCGGGGTGCGCGACCCACTGCCCCCCGACCATGAATTGATATGCGGGGTTATTTCTGAAGGCGTCGGCTGTGCCGCCATGCCAGCCGGCCAGACCCACCCCACTCGCCACTGCATCCAGCAGTCCATGTTCTTGCTCATCGGTGATGGTGGACATGCTGTAGATCGGCACTACCAAAGAGAGGGATCGGAGAGATTCCCGGTCGAGGAAGGCATCGAGCGACGAGGAGATAGCGACATCGAACCCCTGGGACTCCAACCAGGGAGCGAAGATGTCCACACACTGGCGCGGCTCATGGCCCTCCCAGCCGCCCCAAACAAATAGGGCCGACGTCATGACTGGGGTTCGTACCAGCCGGTCGGAGAGTTCAGACTATCGGGCAGGGTTCCGGTGCGGTCGGCGGAATATGCCCACTGCACGGCATTTGCCAGCACACGTTGAATTTCCGGCTGGTCGTAGACGGGATAGGTTTCGTGCCCGGGGCTGAAGTAAAACACTTTACCAAGGCCCCGGCGGTAGCAGCAGCCGCTGCGAAACACTTCACCGCCGGAATATGAGCTAATGAAGACCAGTTCATCGGGCTGCGGAATGTCGAAGTACTCGCCGTACATCTCTTGCCGGGGAATGATGAAGGGATGCGGTACCCCATGGGCGATCGGGTGGGTCGGATTCACGGTCCACACCACCTCGCGGTCGTCGGCCTCGCGCCAGCGGAGCGAGCAGGTGGTGCCCATCAGCAATCGGAATATTTTTGAGTAGTGCGCGGAATGCAGCACGAGCAATCCCATGCCCGCCAGGACCCGATCGCACACGCGACGGGCGACGGCATCGTCGACCTCTTCGTGCGCTTTATGGCCCCACCAGGTCAGCACGTCGGTGGAATCGAGCACGTCGTCGGTCAGACCATGCTCCGGCTGCTGCAGCGTGGCGGTAAGGACGTGCACGCCATCCCCCAGCGTCTGGACAAGGCCGGACGCAATCGACACATGCATTCCTTCGGGGTAGATCCGTCGCACGCTTTCGGACTTATGCTCGTGTACGTTTTCACCCCACACGGTGACCCGGATCGGATGTTCCGCCGCATCCATGTGTCTCTCTCCCTGAGTGAATTGGCTCGCGTCCGCACCCAGTCGGTCCCCGCCGACGCGCAAAGCCGTCCCATTATGGTTGGTGAGGGTTTGGAGGAAAAAAGGTGGGACCGATCGGATCCGTCCATCACAATAAAAAACGGCCCCTCCCGAAGGAGGAACCGTTTTCTGTGATCGCGGCGCTATATTACCAGCTGCTGCTGCGGCGCGGGGCCGGCTGGTAGCAGTCTGAGCAATAGACAGGCTTGTCACCACGCGGCTGGAAAGGCACCATAGCCTCTTTTCCGCACTGGGCGCAGGTCGCTGCATACATCTGGCGCTGAGGTCGGTCGTAGCTGCTGCCACCACCGTACGACGAGCCGCCACCGTAGCTCGAACCACCGCCGTAGCTGGATCCGCCACCCAGGCTGTTGCGCCGCTCGGCGCGACAACTCGGACAACGCTTCGGGTCCTGATACCCGCGTCCGGCGTGGAATTCCTGGTCGTCAGCGGTGAACGTGAAATCGTTGCCGCACTGGACACAGGTCAGGGATCGGTCTGTATAGGTCATCTCTTCCTAACTCCGTTTTTCATTAACGTCTGGACAGGGCTGGAAGAACACCAAGAGCGATCTAACCACCAGCGCGTACCAAAACATCTCCTTTGGTATACACTAATGAAGGACAGAATGTCAATACTCTTGAAAATTTCGCGGTGAGAACACGTCTACGGCGGCGGCTTCCGCCGCGGTTAGTCCGAAGAGAGCGCATACTGCCAGGTCAATCTCCTGGTCGAGTTGCAGACAATCACCGGGTTCCGTGAGTCGCACGCGAGCGATCTCGCCCAACTGAACCCAGGCTCGATCGGTGCTGCCCGCGAGACACGCGGCAGGTAGGGGTAAGAGCGAGATCGTGTTCACCTTCACCTGAGCGAGTACCCGCCCTTCCTCACCGGCGAGAGCGCGATAGAGGCAGGTGAATAGCCGCGAGTTAAGGCACGCCAGCAGCGGGAACAGAGTAGCGGGGTCTGTTGCTACGACGGCGATGACACTGCGGCCCATGACCATTCGGCTTCGATCCAAGGTGGCCGTAATGCGATCCGCGGTTTGCCGAAACACAACCTTCTCAGGCAGGTCGTACGTGTCAGGGCTCAAGTACAGCCGTTCGCCGGGTTGCAGCTGGAGGCGCGCATCGTGTCGAAGCCAACCTCCCTGTTGCACGGTGCCGTAGCGGGTGAAGTTTCGACCCCGGTAACGCGGTAGGTCGCCAGGATGCTCGGGCACCTCACCGTCATACAGAATGCGGCGTGCGATTGAGGCTCGGTTGTAATTGATCCCGGCGTCGCGCACCCGATAGAGATGCGCGATCTGACCAAGCGCAGGGTGATTCCTCCCGAGACGCTCGACGAACTCGAGCAGCGCGCCATCGCCGAGCGGAAATCGGTCACGCGTCCAGAACCGAGCCGGGATTTGGCGCCGAGGGCATGGCGCTTGGTTGCTCTCGTCTGCGGCGTGATGGACGATCTGTCGGGGACCGGGTCGGGGCCCGAAAATTACACTGCAGGCCGGGGCCACCGCCAGCGGGAATTCAGCGGCGTCCAGGGTGCGGACCTCGTATGGGGCGAAGCGGCGTAGCAGGAGATCACGCGTTTCCGAGTGCATGGCCCCATTCAGGAAGGCCCGAGGAACGATCATGCCGATGGTTCCCTCCGAGCAGTCCGCCGCCAACTCGAGAAAGAGCTTGAACGAATCGAATGACTCGGTCGAGGAGAGTCCCCTTCCTTCCCGGATCGCCTTCCGATCCGCCGCCGTAAATGTGGCCCCCCACGGGGGATTGCCGACCACGACATCAAAGCGACCGAGATCTTCGAGCAAGCCCTCTCGAACGACATCGCGCTGTCGAAGATTGCGCGCCAGGATGTGCCGACGCGCCCCAGTCTCAATCCACAGCGAGAGAGTGGCAACTTCGACCGCGACCGGATCGACGTCATAGCCAAAGATGCAGGCTTCCGCCACCCCAGCAGCGGTACCAACACCGGTACGGACCAGGGCCTGTACCGCTTCGAGCAAAAAAACACCCGATCCCATGGCCGGGTCGAGCAGTCGAACACGGGGGCTGTGCGCCGACAATCGAGTTCGGATGGGCCGCAACGCATCCTCGATCACGGCCCGGGCCAGAACCGGCCGCGTGTAGAACGATCCCTGTCGTTTTACGAGGTCAGAACTGCGCTCGAGCGAGAATCGCGGCCCGTCCGATGGAGCGTGCGCCAGGAACGTCTGATAGACCGCGGAAAGGGCGGTAACGGGCGAGTTGTCGGTATGTATAGTTTCGAGGGCAGAATCCGACACGATCTCGAGGAGTGAGGGAGTGTTCAGCACGGCGTCCTGGACGCGGCGATCGAGGGGCGCACCCCCTCCCCTGGCCCCTCCCTCGCAGCGCAGGAGAGGGGGATGCTTGCGGGAAGATTGAGGGTATCCAGGGAGGTCGGTGCCCTCCACAGACAACATGGAGTCGATCTGCTCAAGATCGGAAGCGATGCTCGCCCGGACCGAACTGGGATCGTTGGGGCCGTTCGGGCCCGCGTTGCGGTAAGGAATACGCCCTGTTTGGCGTGCCAGGTGGAGGGCGAGCAGCCGCAGGTAGAGGCGGATTCCCGCCCGATAGAGCGCGACGCGCTCTTCATACGGCGCGTCTGACCCGGCCGATCGGAGGGTGTGCCACACGACCAACTCGACTGCTTGCAGGGCAGAAACCGCTTGCGCAGTAGAGAGGGATGACTCGGGGTGGGTGCTTACGGTTCGAGTGCGATGAGATGAGCGACGCGTCGCTCGAACTCAAACAGGTCGATTTTGCCCTCGGCATACAGCTGCTGCAGCCGTTCGATCGGGCGCTGCGTTCGGCCCTTCAAGCCCAGTCCGCCGAAGTGGTGGCGTCCCATCATGTAGAGCGGAATGCCTACCAGACAGGCCATGGTCAATATAAGCAGTGCGGTCATGATGAGAAACACTGCCACTGATAGGCAGAGTAGAAATGCGATCGAAAGCAGGATGAATCGGAACATCATTGAGCCTCATTTCGAACCAGACGCGAGATCATATGCATAGCGTACTCCCTTCCCAGTCTCCGTGTCAGCCCCCAAAATCGTAGCCGAGGGATTTCTGGGAGTTCGCCGCGCGCTCAGAAAACACAGGACCTTCTAAGGCTCAGCGGCTTACTCTATGGAGAAATGCAGACGGACCTCCCGAGGACGACTCCTGTACCTCCGGTATCGGCTTCTCTGGCCCGCCGGCAGACTCCCCGACCCGCGCTCCGTTTACCGGAGCGCGAGGGCGCTTTCTGGGTACTGCTGGCCCTCGCCGTGCCCAAGGCATTGGGGGCGATCTTCACGATCGCGCTACGCCGGTATCTTGGTCCCGGCACGGCTGGCATCTACGATCTGGCATACACGCCGTACAAGTTCCTCGATAACTTTCGGAACTTCGGCACGGGGCCGGCCCTGGTCTACGAGCGTACGCTCGATCGGGCCACCGCCAACACGGCGTGGACCATCAATATGCTTTCCGCTGTGGCCGTCACGATCATCGCGCAACTACTGGCCCATCCCATCGCGATGTATTACGGCCATCCCGGCATCGAGGGGATCCTGCGGGCACTGTCGATCGCCTATGTATTTGGCTCTATCAGCTCAGTTCACTGGTTCCTGCTGTTGCGAGATCGGAACTTCCGGGCGCGTGCTATTCCACCGATGGCGCAGGTGGCGGCAGCAGGATGCGTCGCGGTGCTGTTTGCCACCTGGAGTTCCGGAGCCGGAGTGCTGGTCGTGCGCGAGATAACGAGCGCAGTGGTCGGCACGGCGCTGCTGTGGATCATCTACCCGTTTCGACCAACGATCCAGCTAGTACCGCAGCAGGCATGGACTCTGTTCCGCTACGGATCGTGGGTCGGCGGGGGCATCGCCCTGCTTTTTCTGTCCCAGAACGTCGACATCTTCATTGCCGGGCGCGTGATTCACCGGGCGAGTGATATCGGCTTCTATACGACGAGTTGGTCGCTGGCTTTCATCAGTGCGGGAATATTCGCCTCGGTTGCCACCAGCATGGTTTTCCCCACGTTGAGCCGTTTGCAAGACGATCGGATCCTCCTGACGGAAAAGTTGCTGCGAGCGATCCGGCTTCTGAGTATCCTTATACTCCCCGTATCGGCGTTGCTCGCGTCGCTGGCGCCGGTTTTGATCGTTCCGGTGCTGGGAAACAGATATGCAGAGTACGAGAGTTCATTTCTGGTGCTGTCGCTGCTGGCAGTCTACGCGGGCAACCGAACCGTGCTGTGGATTTTTTTTGAGGGGTACAAATCGATCGGGCGGCCCTGGTTGGTTCCCGCCTACAACGCGGTGAAACTGGCAGTGATGGTCCCGGCCATGATTTACGGCGCGCAGCACGGCATCCTCGGGTTGGCGGTGATGTATATTCCGGTTCAGGTGATCGAGATCCCCGCAGCACTTGCGCTCGCGCGGCGCTTTTTGGATGTATCTCCCCGGGACGTCTGGCACGCGATCCGGGTCGCGATGGGTATCAGCGTTCTGATGGCAGGTGTGGTCCTCGTCGCCGAGCATATCTCACTCGCGATGCTGCACGTGGGCAGCACGTTCACCTTGCTGATTTGCCTGGCCCTCGGGATCGTGGCGTATATCACGGGACTGGCGCGGGCGAATCGTCACGCCGTGGTCGACGTGCGCTCGTTTCTGATGAGAGGGCTGTGAGATTGAGAGAGCGCTTCAAGCAGGGCGCGTGGGGACAGAGACGACCTCGAGCGCCTCGGCGACGGAGTCTCCCATTCCGCAGGGCGGCACCACGCCGGATGCAAACCG
>DAINCT010000176.1:0-7414 GCA_036732245.1 Chloroflexota bacterium
GGGAAGCCCGTTGATGGCACGCGGTGATGAAGGAACGGTCATGGATGCGACGATGATAGATGCAACGATATCAGCCCCGGGAGACGACCTCAGAAACATCTGGCCGGCTCTACCGTATGAAGAGTGGAAGGACACAATGGAGACCCTCCACATGTGGACTCAGGTGGTGGGCAAAGTGAAACTCGAACTCGAACCGTTCTTGAACCAATGGTGGGAAGTCGGCTTCACGGTCACGGCTCGCGGGCTCACCACGTCCACTATCCCGTTTGGCCGGCGGACCTTCCAGGTCGATTTCGACTTCATTGACCACCGCCTCGACATTCACGTGAGTGACGGCAACTCTCGATCCCTTCGCTTATTTCCTCGTTCGGTCGCCGACTTCTATCGGGAGTTCATGGCAGCGCTGAAAGCACTGGGGATCGAGGTTCGGATTACGACCAACCCGGTTGAGGTAGAGA
The DNA here is from genome assembly GCA_036732245.1 of Chloroflexota bacterium. Lineage (GTDB taxonomy): Bacteria > Chloroflexota > UBA5177 > UBA5177 > UBA5177 > JANWJD01. The sequence goes on from DAINCT010000176.1 coordinate 459, forward strand.
ACACCATCCCGTTCGATCAGGATGAAGTCCATGCCATCTACGATCCGGACTCCGTTACCCGGTGGTGGCGCATCCTCGTCCAGACCGATCGGATACTCCAGGCGTATCGGACACCTTTTGTCGGCAAGAGCAGCCCCATCCTGGTCTGGTGGGGCACGTTTGATCTCTCGGAGACACGCTTTTCCGGCCGTCCGGCACCGGAACGGAAGTGGCCGGCGCGCTGGATGGCGATCGGGGCGGATCAGGAACAGGCCTCGGCCGGCTTCTGGCCGGGGAGCGGTGCGGTGAAAGAACCCGCCTTCTTCGCCTTCACGTATCCGGAGCCTCCAGGCTGCCGAGAGGCGACGATCCAGCCAAATGGGGCCTACTATCATCTGGATCTGAGCGAGTTCATCCTACCCTACGAGACCGTCAGACAGGCTCCCTCGCCCGACCAAATGATCCTGGACTTTTTCCAGAGCACCTACGAAGTCGGGGCGACGCTGGCCGGATGGGATCGTGCTGCCCTGGAACGGCCCGATCCACTGCACCGGCGCGAAAATGCTGTACCGTGAACACTTGCCATTTCAATGCGACACACGTGGTTGTCCCGACTCGAGCCCTCACCGAAAAAACGACATAATTGACATAGCGGAATCGACAGCGTTTGTATATGGCGGATGCACGTGCACGCTCTCAACGAAGGAGGATGACCTAGATGGACGCAGTAAGCTTTGCTCAGGACGTTCGACCGCTTTTCCGCGATAAAGATGTGGACTCCATGATGCGGGCCGTCGATCTAACCTCGTACGACGACGTGAAGACCCAGGCTGAGGCGATTTACGACCGGGTCTCGCGCGGGAGCATGCCGTGCGACGGTGCATGGCCGCCAGAGCGCACTGCCCTGTTTCGCCGGTGGATGGATCAGGGTTACTCGAAGTAGGCCGGCCTGGACAGCAGCGGGGAGTAGAACGACGGTGGCGAATGACAGCACTTTGAAGAACGACATGCTAACCCGCGATCTGCAGGTGCCGATCAACGCTCGGGACCACGTTCAAGGTCCTGATACCGCCCCGGTGACGCTGGTCGAGTACGCGGATTACGAATGTCCGTACAGTCGCCGTGCCTACCCTGTTATTAAGGAACTGCAGCGAGAACTGGGTGATCAACTTTGCTTCGTCTACCGGAACTTCCCGCTGCGAGAGATCCATCCCCATGCCCAGCACGCGGCGGAAGCGGCCGAGGCAGCGGCAGGCCAGGAGAGGTTCTGGCAGATGCACGATTTCCTCTTCGAGCATCAGCACGCCCTCGATGACGACCACCTTCACCGATACGCCGTTGATCTCGGGCTCGATGCAGGTCGCTTCGGCGATGACATGTCGCGGCATCGTTACGCCGAGCAGATCGAGGACGATCTGCTCGGCGGCGTTCAAAGCGGCGTCCCCGGAACTCCGACCTTCTTCCTCAACGGGATGCGCTATGAGGGCAACCCCGATAAGGAGTCCTTGCTACTCAAAATCCGACAGGCTGCGGCGCACTCGTTGCCATAATCTCCTCGGCCAAAGTAGCGACTACCTCTCACCTATGTATCGGTGCACGGCGACGTCCTGGCTTACCGTGTGCCGGTATCCGGCGGCCACGCTAGGGAAGATATCACGCGCTAACTCAAACGCAGTCTGGCTGCGCGACACGTAAGAGCGGCCAAGTTCGGCCCCTTCCTGCAGCAGATCGCGCTCGTTCACGCGGGTCAACGAGCCACCATCCAACACGACCCGGCCCTCGACGACGACTGTATCCACCGACCGACTTCGCGCCACCTCGCGTCGCCATCAGCTCTCGTCTCGTGAATCGCGTATCTCTTAGGCGTTGGGAGAGACGGACACTCCGCCCCACTCCTCGGGGGCGACGTCGGCAATGGTTTCCGAGAACGTCCACTGGTGCCCTGCCGGATCTTCCGCCGTGTACTGTCTCTCGCCGAACTCAAAATCGGTCGGCTCTTCGACGATTCGCGCGCCGTGCGCCTTCGAGCGCTCGAAGTGCCCATGGACGTCATCTACCCGCACCATCACCGAGTGCGTGACCTCACCCGGCCGTGGTGGCCGGCGTTCGCCGCGCACGTCTCCGATGATCACGGCGCCATCACCCATGCTGAGTTGCGAGCGGTGGTTTTCACCGATGCGGACGCGTTCCACAAATCCGAATGCTCCGCTCAGCCAGTCGACTGCAGCGCGCACATCGGGATAGATGAGGACGGGAATGACGATCGATTCTGGGATCGAGCGATTCTGCTTCATAGCTGACACCGGATCATACCTCTGTGATTGTTCTCCATGAGCAGCGCTCGATGCAACGGTCGTCGCTCCGGACACACAGGTGAATGACTTTTCGCGGGCGGGCCCCACGCCAGGTGCACGGAACATGGGAGCAAAGTTCCGGCTCATCCAGCGACAGTGAGTGTTGCAGGCAAACCGAGGTATTCCTCGTACCGCTGGACGGCAGCGCGCAGGCCGTGCGTTTGATGATCCTCGAATGGCGTGAAGAGGGCCACGTCCACGGCCACCGCGTGCTTCTTTGATGAGGCTTTCCACTGGCCGGCTACCTGCCCGTCGAGGATGACGGAGTGCGTGTAGATCCCGCGGGGCCTCGCCAGTGATCTGGCGACGCCGGACACGTCGAGTAGGTACTTGCTCTCGCCGTAGCCGACGATATACTCGTCGAATCCCTGCACCAGGTGGACCGCCGGAGACAGCGGTGCCGCGTCCAATGCCGATGGAGCGAACCAGTAAGTTATGCCATCGATCACTTCATGCTCGAGTTGCGACGCTACCATCGCGAGGCCCTGTGCGATCTCGGTCAGGGTCAGACTCGACCACCACCGGAGATCCTTCACGGTCGCGGGTCCATGCCCGGCAAAGTAGCGGAATGTCAGCTCTGCCAATGCCTCTTCTCGACTCAACCGCCTTGCACCCGATGCCCGCTCCTCAAGGAGGGCATAGGTCTGTTGTTTTCCGCGTGGCGCGCCGCTACACACGATGCCATTCAACTCCGCGTTCATCAGGATGGTGCCGAGGCGCAGCGGGTCGGTTGGGATGCCGGCCCGCTCCAATTCGCCCCCGACCTCCGCACGAGTGAGATGGCGTCCATGTTCGAACGCACCAACGAGCACCGCAGTACACCGCTCGAGCAGGCCGCTATCCAGATCTTGATTCCGGTAGTACGAAGCGTTGAGGGCATGAATCCGTGGCGCGGTGAGCTCCAACATCCACAGGATGTCCGCCGGGAGGACGAAGTGCCAGGTGGGCCGCAAGACGTGTGTCCGGAGAATGGTTCCGGCCGCACATGCCTGGTCCATCTCCGCCTGGGTAATGTGGTCAGTTCGCTGAGCGATCGACCATTTTCCCGGGCCGAAATCCTGGCACTGCACTGCTCCCAACCGACGCACGACCTCCTCGGGAGTTGCCGGGAGATCGCCCGCAAGGTGCTGGTTGCGCATCCGCGCTCTCGTGATGTCGATCATGAATTCTTCCACCTCACCGTTCCCAGGTACCTACGTCCTCGGCCTGGCCTCCATAAATCTCCGGGCCATCATGGTTACAACAGATTAGCGTCCCAGAGGTCCAATATTTAGCGTGCACCTCCTGCGGCGTGCCGGTCATTGTCGATGAGGCGCCGGATCAACGCCGGCGCATTACCGTCCCGGTCCGCGGGATGCAACCGAACGATCGTCGGAAGGTAGACGCGCTACTCCGTGCTCGGCGGACCACGAAAAGCACTCTCTGGCAGCCCAGTACTATCAGGAGAACACGGTGGCGCCGGTATCTCTATGCGTCATGCGATCGCCCCACCGTCAAATTCAACCCTCAGCATGCGGAGGTCCGATATGAGATTGGCAATCATTGGCACAGGAGTCATCGGCACGACTATCGGCCGGCGCTGGCTGGAGCGCGACCATATCGTGACCTACGGAGTGCGCGATCCGGGTACCTCGCCTTCGCACCCTCTCCCCGACCGATCGGAAGTCGATTCCATTCCCAACGCTGTGCGCGGCGCCGGCGCGACTCTCATCGCAATTCCGGGTGGCGCGGTGAAAAACCTGCTGGAGACGCATGCATCTTCACTCGACGGAGAACTTTTGCTCGACGCATCGAACGATGTCTCCGGCGGACCGTTCCACCACATCCCACTGTTTGACGCACAGCTGCCGACGGCCCGGGTGTATCGCGCGTTTAGCACGCTGGGCTCGGAGAACTTTGGCGATCCGACGATCGACGGTCAGCAGGCAGATCTCTTTTATGCAGGCCCGAAGACTGTCGATCGGCAGGTAGTCGAGCAACTCATCGGCGATGTCGGCCTACGACCCATCTACGTGGGCTCCGGCGCTGCGGGGGCGGACCTCCTGGATGGGCTCACCCGGCTCTGGTTTGCCCTTGCCGTGGGCCAGTCATTCGGACGGCACCTGGCGTTCAAAACCTTGCGTCCCGCTTCGACTGGGAATCCATGAGGGGCGCGACACTCGAGGCTCGATAGTACTGCGCAAAAGGCATTTGAAACGTGCCCAGACCTTATCGGGTTGCAGCTCCCGCCCGTTCGGCGGCGACCAGTGCACGCGTGGCGGGAGCGACTTCCGCGGCGAAACGCTCGGTCACAGTGACATCGTCCGCCATGAGGATGAAACCGCTGATGCCGTAATCCAGGGTGAGCCCGGCAAGCTGTTCGGCCCATTGCGCCGGCGGTCCATCGAGCAAGCCACCCCCTGATGACGCGAATTGACCGGAGATATTGAGCAGTCTGCGCACGGCGGAAGGATCGCGGCCCGCGGCGGTTGCACCCTCGTCGATGTATTTGTTCATCTCGTCGAGATCGCTGGGTCCACCTGGTAAATATGGCAGCGACGGTAGCCAACCGTCGGCGGCGCGACCGGTGAGTTGCAGCATCCTGGGCTTGTATGCGCCGATCCAGATTCCGATGTCGTGCGCAGGGCGTGGACCGCGCTTGGCGCCTTTAACCTGGTAATAAGTGCCGTTGACACGAACTCCGCCCGGCTCGTCGACTGCCCAGATTCCGCGGATGATCTGGATTGCTTCGTCCAGCGCGGTGACTCCCTGACCGGCAGTCAGACGTCGTCCGCCCATGGCTTCGATCGCATCCCAGTATCCACCGGCCCCTAAACCGAGTTCGAGCCGGCCGCCGCTCAGTAAGTCGAGGCTGGCGGCACTTCGTGCCAGCACGGCCGGCTGCCTGAGCGGCAGGTTGAGGACGTTCCCGCTGACGTGAATCCGTTCGGTGCGGGAGGCAACGTAGGAGAGCAGGGTCCAGGTGTCGTGGAACGTGGGCAAGTAAGGGTGATCCTGAAATGTCGCCAGATCCAGGCCGGCACGATCGGCCACGATGGCCAGGTCAACGGCGTGCATGACGGGCTGCACAGCCGGCGAGATGAAGGTTCCAAACAGTAGATCGTGTCCGTAATCGGTCATCGAGAGCTCCTTCGTTGAGGTCCCACGCCCCACGGATCACACCGATCGCCTCACTGAGCGCATCGACGACCTCCCCCGATGTGAGCCGCCTCTCAACCATGATTTCGATCTCATCCCAACGATAACCGGCACTGAGTGCCACTTCAAACCTACCCCGTGAGAGCAGATCCAGGCTGGACGCGGCGACGGCCAAGACGGCAGGGGCGCGCAGCGGCACCCTCAGAACATTCGCGGCCCGCCTCAGACAGGTTCTTCACGCCACACGTACCTTGGTCTACCCTGCCGGGGGTAAATCGCGCTCCGTCTGAGGCGGTGCTGGATCGCTTGCCGGGAAGGATTCAGCGCTCATGAAATCCACCGGATCGTCATCGAAGTCGAACAGGTCTTCGATCGGCTGCGGCGCTTCGTCACTCGACGTGTGCTGATCGGAGTTGTTTCCTACCGGCTCCCCGGACATGGGGATGGGCTCTCCCTTCTCGGGACCAGGTCGTCTCGACCTGAACTAGCGGCGCAGTCCGCGCGGTCCGCAATACCGCTGGCGGCCGAGACGTCGTTTCCACGGAGCAGCGCTCCGCGCCGGCGGTAAGGGGTTCACGCTCTGCACTAGCGCTCCTCCAAGTACGCCACGTTCGCCTCACGATAGAAGCGACTGGTGTCGAATGCGGAATCGGCCTCGGCCAGTACCTGGCCAACCTCACGCACCACCTCGTCTCGCTCGTTACTATCCGAGATGCGGTACAGGATTTTTGCAATCCGATCATATTGTGCCTGGTTCATTCACAGCTCCCTTCGTTTTGCGCTTTCTTAAAGATAGTCTTAGTTCAGTTCCATCCGGAATGCGCGATCACCCGCGCAGACGTCGCGCTTCACGTGCCTCTTCGGGCTTTTCGTTTCGTCTGACCGCCGACGGCAGCAGCAACGCCGGAACCAGCGCGGCTGCGGTCAGGCCCAGCGCCACCCAGAAGGTCGTGCCAAAGGCATGCGTCAGTGCGGGCAGGGTGCGACTCGGGTCCAGTCTGGCCAACGCACCGGCCTGCGCAAGTCCTCCGTGAAATGTGGGAATCTCGGCATCAATCGAGCGTTGGAGAACCACCGCGAGGAGGGTTGTGCCAAGCGACCCGGCGACGCGCTGGATTACATTGAGGGCGCTCGTCGCACGCGGAATGTCTTTTCCTGTCACCGCCTGGTACCCAATTGCCATGGACGGTGTGATGGTTGCGCCCAGTCCTGCCCCAATGGCAAACAGTGCCCCGGCCAGGTACCAGTATGGGCTATTCGTCGCGATCTGGGTGTAGGCGCCTGTTCCGAGGAGCCCGAGACAGACCCCTGCGATCACAACCCGGCGTGCGCCGACCCTATCGGTGAGCACGCCGGCTATCGGCATGGCGCAGGCCGCACCCAGTCCCTGCGGAATGAGCAGAAGACCGGTCTCGAGTGGGTCGCGTCCGCGCACGATCTGGAGATAGAGTGGCAGGAGCAGCGCCACCCCGAAGAGCGCGATAC
>DAINCT010000177.1:0-7412 GCA_036732245.1 Chloroflexota bacterium
GAGCAGTAGGGAGTCCAATGCGGTTCCATGGCCTTTCTCTTTCTGGATTTACGAGATGGGATTCGTGACGAATCGGCCCACCACGACAACGACTGCCAGAAGGAGGAGCACGAAATTTACCCCGATCAACCGCGGCTCGTGTCGGCGGAAATGCGTGGCTGCAGCTCCCAGCATGATGAAGACCAGCCCAACCGCGGCCAGCGGCGTGAGGGCAGGCAAGATGTCGATCGCGGCGGGGACGATCAGACCGATGGCAGCCAAAAGCTCGAGCACGCCGATGCCGCGGACCTGTAGCTGGGAAAAGTCTTCGACCCAGCCCATATTGGCGGCAAGCTTCTCCTTCGGTTGCGTCACCTTCATGACGCCGGCCAGCGCGAAGGCGATGGCGAGAACAATTTGTACGATCCAGAGAACGATGTTCATAGTACCCTTTCCTACGAATGTGTCATGGGAGTGTGGCGAGTCGAAGCACAAATCAACGCGCGTGCTTCGACTCACAGATCGTTACGCGGTGCGGCAGTCGAGCACCAGCTTGCCCTGCACTTCTCCCGACTGCAGCCGCTCAAACGCCTGGGGTGCCTCCTCCAGCGCGAAGATGTGCGCGATCGGTACGGTCAATTGCCCGGTTGTCACGAGTTCTGCCAGAGCGTCCAGATCAGCAGGGGTGCTTATCATCGCGCCGTTGACGTTCGTCCCCTCGACACCCAGCCCCTCGAGCACCTCGGGATCGGCGGTGTTCATGGTGGTTGCCACCCGGCCGCCCCGCTTCAGGATCGTTGCATTCCGGCCAAGGGATTCGGCGTCGCGGCTGACCAGGTCGATCAGCGCATCAATGCCCGCGGGATGTGCCGCTTTGACCGTGTCGACCACGTCGCGGGCCGCGTAGTCGACGACCTCTACCGCTCCCAGCGTCCGCAGGTACGCTTCCTGTCCTGGCAGCCCCGTGGCGATGACGCGCGCACCGCGTCGCGCAGCGAGCTGAACCGCGTAACTGCCTACACCACCCGCAGCGCCCACGATGAGGACGGTCTGCCCCGGCCCAGGGGCAATCGCCGCGACTGCGTGATACGCCGCCAGACCAGGTGTTGGTAGTGCTGCTGCCTGGGAAAAGTCGAGCGATGCCGGCTTGCGCGCGACGAGCCCTGCCGCGGGCACCACGACGTAATCCGCATACGTGCCTTCACCCTGGACCAGCTTGAAGAAGAGGCCGAAGACTTCGTCTCCGGGCGAAAACTGGGTCACCCCGGGACCAACCACCTCCACCACCCCCGCGGCGTCAGCGCCAGGGATCAGGGGGAAGTGGTGCTCCATCATGTCCTTGGCAAAGCCGGAGATGATGCCGAGATCGGATGGGTTGACTCCCGTAGCATGGACAGCTATCAGGATCTCGCCCTCGCCCACCTGGGGCTTGGGAACCGTGCGAATCGTTCCAGTGCTCGGGGCACCAAATGCATCGAGGGCAAAGGCCCGCATGGTCGCCGTGGAAGTTTCTGTTGTCATAACGTAATCCTCTCCATTGGGACTGAGATGATAAACAACTGTTGCTTATGCATCTTCTGTCTTGTACTCTATGGTTGTAGTCTTTACGAGGTCAACAGACAGATAGCCCAGGACGTCGCATAGGCAACACCAACGCGAGATTGTCGAGAAAGTCCCGGTGATGGGCCGGCACGCAGCGATGTGGTATGGCCGATACCAGTGCGGGACCGTGCAAGGAAAGAGGCGACGATGGCAACGCAGGTCAAAGTGAACCCGAACGATCCACGGGTGAAGCGGACGCGGCAGCTCTTGAAGCAGGCACTGGCAGACCTCCTCGCCGAGAAGGCGTTCCACGAGATCACGGTGCAGGACATCACGGAGCGGGCGACACTCAACCGTGTCACCTTCTATGCCCACTTCGAGGACAAGTACGATCTCCTCAGCACGTGGGTGCGCGATTACTTCGTGGAGCGGTTGGAGGCAACGCTGCCGGTGTCATCACCCGTGAGTGTCGAGAACCTTCGCCTACTGTGCCGCCTGGTGCTGGTGACGCTCCGGGAGACGCATGACCACCAGTGCCGGCCGAGCGATACGCGGTATGACCCGCTTGGCGAGGCAGCGGTACAAGACGCGCTCTACGCCTTCATCCTGGACTGGCTCCGGAGTTCGCAGGATGATGAGTCACCGACGACCAGCGTCGAAACCCTGGCGACGGTCATGAGCTGGACCATCTTTGGTGCCGGCATGGACTGGAGCCGCAGTGCAGCGCCGCGGCCGCTGGATACGTTCCTGGATGAGATCGTTGCGGTCCTCTATCGTGGTGCTGTGGGGGTGTTCGCGCAGGGGCATCGTTCCGACCGTGCCCCGTTCAATTGAAGCCCTTCCTCAAACTCCTTAGTTCCACTCATCGCAGGAGGTCACCGATGGCCGAACCCAAGCCCCGCTCCCCCATTCGGCGCTTTGATGTCTTCGCCGACTACCAGCGTGTGCAGCTCGAGGAACGGGGCATGCCGGAGAATCGGGCCAAGGGACGCGGCATCTGGGCCGCCAAAGTCGTGGCGGGCCGCGGCGGTCGGGGAGGTCCGGCTCCTAAGCCCCAAGACGGCAAAGCAGACGGAAAGCGTGAGGCGAAAGCCCACGACGATGAGGATGACGAGTTCCGTAGTGCGGGAGGCGTGCCTCAAACCGATGCCACCTTCGACCACGAAATCGTCGACCGCATGGGATCTGACTTCTACTACGACGTGTTCCACCCCGCGATCGTCCAGGCCCACCGGGACGGCAAGCGCTACGAAGATATCCGGGACGTGATTCGGAAAGAGTGGAAGTAACTCCCGGCCGATCGACTCACTCTGAAGCGGCGAGTGTGAGCCCCTACCGCAATCGAACGCTCCTGGCAATCTCAGCATCCGTGGGGACGGCCATGCTGGGTATCGGCATGGTGGTGCCGGTGCGCGTGTTGTACGCACAGTCTCACGGGGCGAGTCTGGCCGTCATCGGCGCCATGGCCAGTGCCTTTCTCCTCTCGAGCTTCGTCTTTCAATATCCGGTAGGGTGGCTGGCGGACCTGTGGGGCAAGCGGCGCGTGATGAATATTGGCCTGGTCGGGCTCTCCCTCCTGACGCTCTGCTGGCTGATCGTCACAGACCCGGTGCTGTTCGTCGTGCTCCGGTTTGTCGAGGGGATCTTTGCCGCGGGCATCTTCTCCTCTGCCCGTGCTTTGCTCGCCGATGAGATCCCGGACGAGCAACGGGGACAGGCATTCGGTATCTACGGCGCGTTCATGAACGGTGGGTTTCTCCTGGGTCCGGCACTGGGTGGTGTACTCGCCAGTGCGGGATATACCCCCACTTTCCTCGGCTCCGCGGCATTTCGACTCGTGGCCTTTGCCCTGGTAATAATTTTCATCCCGCGTGGCAAGCAGGTCCATCCGGACGTTCGTGCCCGTGCCGCCGCCGTGTCGCGCCGCGCCTTGTGGACGCTCCCGCTGGTGGGCGCATACATCCTGTTCTTCGGCGACAATTTCTACTTCGGGTTCGATCTCACGCTCGCACCGCTCTGGTTGAGGCACCACGTCGGCGCGAGCATTGCCTTCATCGGGCTCAGCTACGCCGTGTGGGCCTTACCCAACGTCCTTCTAACCCCCTATGGCGGCCGGATCGCGGATCGAATGCGCCGCTCCACGCTCATTCTCACCTTCGGCGTCCTCCAGATTCCCTGCTACATCGCGTTCGCCTTCATCAATTCGGTTGCGGTTGCCCTCGTGGTGTTTGCGATTCACGGGGCGATCTACGCCATGATGCAGCCTGCGGTCGATGCCAATCTGGCCGCGTTCTCTCCTCCTGCGGCCCGAGCTCGTGCACAGGGGCTGTACAGCGCCATCGGCACGGCGGGAGCATTCATCGCCGCCAACACCCTCAGCGCGCTCTACGGCGTGAACTTCCGTCTTCCGCTCTTTGTCATGGCCGCAGCCTTCGGCGTCTGCGTGCTCTTCGGCGGCACCATGGTTCGAATCGGAGAAAGGAGAACCTCGGGCTTTGGTCCCTCTATGGACCGAACTGGGAACGTGGCGGCGGGATAAACAGGACCTTGAGAACGACATATTGGTTCTTCAGATCCCCGAGATCGTTGCAACCTCAGGCCAACCGCATCCAGATTGCGTTGCGGCCGTTGTCGTCAGAGTCGATTAATCCTTCATGGCGCATGGCTGCGAGCACGAGCCTGATCGTCTGATCGCTGATACCTGGGAGCGATCGACGAAGCGCGTCGATTGTGAAGCTCGGTGGCGCATACTCGAGCACGTGGACCCGGACGCGCTCCTGCTTAGTCAGCTTGCGTTGGCTTAGCTGCTCGGCTGCAACACGCTGCTCAAAGGCGTCGTAGGAGTCGGCGAGAATCCTAGCGAGGTACGTCACCCACGGCCAGATCGAGTGCATGCCCTCATGCCAGTTCTGTTGGGACTGGTAGAGCACGTCATAGTACGTGTTCTTCGAGTGGTATATGCGTTGCTCGATGCTCGCATATCTCGGCACGCCATATCCTCGCTCGAGCAGCGTTTGCGTCGTAAGGATGCGTGCAACCCGGCCGTTACCGTCGGCGACGGGATGAATCGATAGAAGATCGAGGATGAAGGCTCCGATGAGGATGATCGGATGGGCGACGGCACGATCGAGCGCGTCGTTATATCGCGTCACGAGTTCGCTCATCAGGAACTCAGTCTCCCGCCATGGTGGCGGCTCAAAGAGGACCACCCGCATCCCGTGCTCGTCCCGGGTAACGATCTTGTTGTCGTCGGTCTTCAAGTAGCCGCCACGCATCTCGGTATACCGAAAGAGGTCGCGATGGACACTCAAGATCAACGGAAGATTCATCCGCTCGGGCGGATCGGCGCGTACGATCGCCTCAATGGCATCGCGGTACCCGGCAAACTCCTGCTCGTTGCGGTCACGGAAACGGATCGGCCGGCCAACTTCGACCAGTGTTCCGACACGGCCTGGATCGACGACGACACCTTCGATTGCGCTTGAGGCGCTGATCGACTCGACTCGAGTCTGGCTCATCAGTGAGCGCAGGAGTTCGGGAACCTGGTCTCGATAGACTTCTTCTCGGCCACGGCCGACATCGACCCGGGCGAGGATAGCGCCGAGCCCAGGTGGTTGTCCACCGAAAGTGCGCTCAACGTTGACGAAGCTCTGCATGTACCCAAGATTACCTTAATCTACCTAATATCCAATCGATATTAGGTAGATTGCGCGCTCATTAGGTAGTTCCTGCACGAAGTCTCCACCCTGCCCGCTCGCGAGCGGGCAATGGGAGCTATCCCCATACTGGTCGCCGAGCGACTCATTTGCCACTTGACGAGAAACCAGAACTGGCGCATAGTGTGCAGGGAAAGGAGAGATTTGTATGATAGCGAACAACAAAATATCCGCCGTTCTATGCTCATCTGACCTGGAAAAAAGCCAGGAGTTTTATGAAAAGAAAGTCGGACTGACGCTGTCACCGGAAACGATCAAGAACCACCTGCTGTTTGAGTGTGGTGATGGTACAACGCTCCTGTTGTACGGACGTCCCGCACCCAACAAAGCCGACCATACCCAGGTGCGCTTTTGGTCCAAAGATGTTGCAGCCGACGTCAATGAATTAATCGATCGGGGAATCGTATTCGATGAATATGACATGGGCGCGTTCAAGACGATCGATCATGTTGTGACCACTCCAGGTATCGGCAAATCAGCGTGGTTCAAAGATCCAGACGGTAACACATTAGCTCTGTTTCAGCCGGAATAATCAGGAAACGAGGAGACGATATGGCAGTGGAAGATGAGATTCGACAGGCATCCGACCAGTTCTATGCGGCGCTCAATCAGATGCTTTCCACGGGGGATTCGGGACCGGTTACAGCCGCGTGGTCCCGGGGGCAGCAGGGGTCGACCATGCACCCCCTCGGTGGGCGAGAGGTAGGTCGAGATCAGGTCCTCGCCACCTTGAAGCAGGCAGGCCCAATGTTCGCGGAGGGACGATCCGCCGTGGACGACCTCGAGGTGATCCCCATAACCGAGGATGCAGCGTACACCATCGGCACGGAACGGTTTGAGGGCAAGGTGGGCGGAGAGCAGCTAAGTGGGGAGTGGCGTGCCACCAACATCTATCGTCGAGAAGATGGCGCGTGGAAGATCGTGCACCATCACACCGACGCTTCCTCCGAGCTCCAGGATCTGCTCCGTCGGCTGCAAACCCAGGCAGGGCAGGCGACAGGGTAACTCCCCGGCTACCTTTGACTCGCGCTGTTTCGCCGCAGCGCGAGTACCGTCCGCCTCGCCGTCGAAGGCCGGCGGCCAGAATACCATGCCGGTTCCGAAGAATTCGACGCGCGCACGTCTGTTCCTAGGTCGCTACCTCTTTCACGACGTTCAGATCGACGAACTCGGGAGCACCTTCGAACATCTCCGCCATCATCGCCCGCACGTTTTGCAGCCCTTCCTCGCGCCGCGGATCCTGCTCGCGTGCCCGTGCCTGCTCCTCACTCTCGAACACGACCATGGTATAGACCAAGCTCGGGTCCTTCTGGTCCGTCATCGTAGTGGTCCGCACCAGGCCGGACCCCGGCTGCTCGGTGGCCTGAAGTTGCTCGAGCAGGCTCTCCAGTCCCGCCTCCTTGCCTGGCTTCAATCGCATCTTGATGATCTGTGCCCACATAGGTTGGTGTTCCTTTCGCGGCATCGTCTGACGACGATGATATCTCGCTTCTTGCCTATCGTCAATGTATTCGCGCAGTCGAAGCCGAGATAGATGTACTCCGCGAGACTCTACTTGAATTTGCGCCAGATATCGCCCAGCCGGCGAAGGTCCTCCGCACCGAGGCGGCGGAGGAAGTGTTCACGAATGACGGCGTTATGCGTCGTCCGTGCCGCATCGAGTTTCACCTGTCCGGCATCGGTGATAGCGGTACGTGCCCCCGCGCGTCATCGGGATCAGGCGTGCGGGCCACCAGGCCATCCCGCTGGAGGCGGTCGACCAGGCGGGAGAGGCCGGTGGGACTGAGCATCACCCGCTGCGCGAGGTCGGTCATCCGTAGCCGGCCAGCCGGCGCGTTGGTCAGTGTGATCAGAACATCGAACTCGCGCACCGAGATGCGGTGAACCCGGCTGAGGGCCACATCGATCTCGCGTAGCACATGGGCCTGCAGGCTGAGCATCCCATGCCGGGCCTCAAGCTCCTCATCCGTGAACGGGGCACCGAGAAAATTGATGAAGACTGCCTTCCCCGATCTGCACTTCGAGATCCAGCAGGTCGTCTCAGATGGACGCAAAGTCGCGCGCGTCTGCACTATGTGCGGGACCCACCAGGGCGAGTTCCGCGGTATTCCCGCCTCATGTCAGGTGATTGCGGTGCCGCGCATTGATACCTTCATCGTCGAGGAGGATCGCATT
>DAINCT010000178.1:0-7397 GCA_036732245.1 Chloroflexota bacterium
CGAGCCGGCGCCGGCTCTGTACGGCGGCCCCGATGGGCTCGACCTGTACCGAGAGCTCTTTCAGCAGCGACGCGATCGCGGCTGGACCGCTCCGGTGCTGCTCGAAATCGACCCGCGTCAGGCTACCAAACTGACGGCCATTTTGGATGCGTCGTTCGGGGAGTCTCGTGTCAGCGTACATCGGGACTACGCCGGTCACGATCGAATAATCGTGGCGGGGGCGTAACCGCGTGTCATTGATTTCCCCCGGGGCCGGCGTGCCGCGCGTCCTGGATGGGTCGGATCCGGTCGCCATCGTGGAGGCTGGACGTCTGTTGCGGCTCGGTCAGGTTGTTGTCATTCCCACCGACACCGGATACGGCATCGCTGCGGGCCTGTTTCATCCGACCGCCGTGGATCGTGTGTACGACATTAAGCAACGGGATACCGCATTGCGCCTTCCGCTTCTTATCGCCACGGCCGCGGACCTTCCGCTGGTGGCTAGCGACATACCCGACACCGCCTGGAGACTGATCAACAAGTTCTGGCCGGGGCCCATGTCGCTCGTGCTACCGGCCACGGCCGCCGTACCGAGATCCGTCACGGACGGACGAGGCACCGTGGCCATCAGAGTTCCAAACGGCCGCGCCTGCCTACAACTGTTGGAGTTCATGGGCGAGCCCGTAACCGGGACCAGCGCCAACCTGAGTGGGAGACCGGGCGCACTGACCGCGTCTGATGCCGTCGATCAAGTGGGAGCGGTCGTCGACGCCATTCTGGTGGACGACAGTGCGGTCGTTCAGAACAAGGCGTCTACCGTGGTAGAGCTGCAGGGTGGGACGTTGACCATTCATCGTGAGGGGGCGCTTAGCGCGGACTTACTGCGCGGCGCGGCTGCTCCTCGCATGGCGGCCGGGATGCAATTGATCAGTAGCCGGAACCGGCGATAAACTGAGGCGTTCCCCGGAATCCCGCACTGACAAGACCACTGTGACAACACGATGGCCTCTGTCGTCGCTTCGACGGCACGAGGCTTTTATCGTATCGGAAGGATGAAATACATGACGAGCGAGACCGAGCGCACTACAGACATGGCCGCTCGCTACGATGCGGCTGACGTGGAAGCGCGATGGTACGAGACCTGGGAACGGAGAGGTTACTTCAAACCGGATCCAGACTCGAATGCTCCGACGTTTGTCATAACGATTCCACCGCCGAACGTGACGGGTGAATTGCATATGGGCCACGCCTTGACCTACGGTATCGAGGATGTCTTGGCCCGCTTCAAACGTATGCAGGGGCACAACACGCTGGTCCTCCCCGGCACCGACCACGCCGGCATCGCGACCCAGAATGTGGTCGAAAAGCAGCTCGCGCGCGAAGGTATCAGCCGCCACGAGCTCGGCCGTGAAAAGTTCGTGGAACGGGTGTGGCAATGGAAAGCACTGTACGCCGAGAACATCCGGCAACAGTTCCGTGCTATGGGATGCGGCTTCGACTGGAGCCGGGAACGTTTCACCATGGACGAGGCATACGTCGATGCGGTCCACGAGTTCTTCATTCGCCTGTACACCGAAGGGCAAATTTATCGCGGGTGGCGTGTCATCAATTGGTGTCCACGCTGCCAGTCGGCCATCTCGGACATCGAAGTCGAAGACATCGAGCGGCAGGATCCGCTCTATTACCTTCGTTATCCCTTATCGGACGGCTCGGGGGACATCGTCGTGGCCACTGTTCGCCCCGAGACAATTCTGGGAGACGTGGCTGTGGCCGTGCATCCGGATGATCCACGCTACGCCGCATTCATCGGTAAGTCGGCGCTGCTCCCCCTGCTCGGGCGCGAGCTCCCGGTGGTGGCCGATGCCATGGTGGATCGTGACTTCGGAACGGGCGCGGTCAAGATCACGCCCGCGCACGACTTCAACGATTTCGAGGTCGCGGAGCGGCACGATCTCAATCGGCCCATTGCAATTGGTTCCGACGGCACCATCACTGAGCTCGGCGGCCCCTATGCCGGGCAGACCCTCGAGCAGGCAAAGACTTCCGTATTGCGTGATCTGGAAGCGAACGGGTACCTGGTCAGAGTTGAGCCGCACGAGCACCGTGTGCCAACCTGCGAGCGCTGCGGCACGGTCCTGGAACCGTTGCTCTCGGAACAGTGGTTCATGCGTATGGAGAAACTCGCTGCGCCCGCTATAGACGTTGTTCGCACCGGCCAGGTTCGGTTCGTCCCGGAACGATGGAGCAAGGTCTATCTCAATTGGATGGAGAACATTCGTCCCTGGACACTGTCGCGCCAGCTGTGGTGGGGACACCGGATCCCGGTGTATTACTGCGCGGATGGACATGCTGTTGCGGCCAAGAGTTGGCCCGATGCCTGTTCCGAGTGCGGAGCTGCGATTGACCACCAGGATCCGGACGTACTCGATACCTGGTTCAGTTCCGCGCTCTGGCCGTATGCGACGCTCGGCTGGCCGCAAGACACGGACGATCTACGACGGTTCTACCCGACGTCATTCATGAATACGTCGAGTCAAATTCTGTATCTCTGGATCGCTCGCATGATCATGACGGGTCTCAAATTCCGCGGCGAGGTTCCTTTTCCACTAGTCCTCATCAACCCGACGATTCTGAACAAACATGGGCAACGCATGAGTAAGTCACTTGGCACCGGCATCGACCCGCTCGACCTCGTGCGGGAGTACGGCGCCGACGCTCTCCGATTCGGATTGATGACATCCGGCAGCACTCACCAACAGGACATTCGATTCTCTGCCGAGCGAGTGGAACAGGCGAGGAATTTTGCCAACAAAGTATGGAATATTGCTCGCTTTATCCTGAGCGCCGGAGACGAGGACGACGGCCCTGAGGTGTCTCTCTCGCCGGCGGATAAGTGGATCTTGAGCCGCGCCAACGGTGTCGTCGCAGGCGTGACGGAAGACCTTGAACGATACGAGTTCAGCGGCGCGGGACAGCAACTGTACGACTTCGTCTGGTCCGAGTTTGCCGACTGGTATCTCGAGATCGCCAAGATTCGACTGTACGATGAAGCCGATCCAATTGGTCGCCGAACCGCGCGAGCCGTCTTATGGACCGTGTTGCATCGCGCCATCCGGCTGCTGCACCCGTACATGCCGTTTCTCACGGAAGAGATCTGGCAGGAACTCAGAGCATCCGCCACACCCGCGGCCATCGCGCTCGCGGCCCCGGACAATGCGCTTCCCGACAGTGTCATGCTCGCCGCCTGGCCCGCGGGCGGACCGCGCGATTGGGAGGCCGAAGCTCAACTTGACCTCGTGCGGGAAGCCGTCCGTTCGGTACGCGCCGTTCGATCCGAATACAAGGTCGATCCGGCCGCCTACGTCTCAGCTACCGTGAGCGGCGAATCGATCGAACCGGTCTTGGCCGCGAACGCCCCCATCATCGCGCGCCTGGCCAGACTTCGACCGTTCGACGTATACGCCGCCATTGCTGAAAAGCCAAGCCGAGCGGTCGCTTTATTAGTCGACGACGCAACTTTTTATCTTCCGTTGTCCGAGTTGACCGATATTCCGGCCGAGCGCGAACGTGTCTCCCGCGAACTCGATGCTGCTCGAACTGCGCGGGTTTCCTTGGCTGCGAAACTCGCCAATCAGCAATTCGTCAGTCGGGCGCCCGCCGCGGTCGTCGATCGTGAACGAGCCCGCGGCGCGGAACTCGACGAGAAGACCCGTCGTCTGCAGGAGAGACTGGAGTTGCTCGAGGCGTGATCGCGCCGAAATCGCAGGAAGAATTCGTACGCACGGCCTCGCACGAGCTGCAGGCCGAAGGCGCGAGGGTCCTGTTCGACCGAGCGATCGGGGCTCGTGGTCCAGAATGGCTGGGGGCGTGGGACGAAGTTCTGCTGAACGAGACCCCCGGCGCGGCCGCGTTGTACGCCTTCATCTCCGGTGATGGGACCGACGTCCAGAACCTGCAGAGGTGCCTCGACGACCTCACGGCGGGACTCGCAGACCTTGGCGTGTTCCGTGGTGCTCCCATCGCCTTGAACGTGGCCGTCACGTTCACGACCACACCGGATGCTGCCCTGCGTCGGGCGACATCACATCTAATTCCGAAGGCATTTTTCCCAGGGTTGCGACCCCGTTCGTATGCGGTCGATCTGCGATCGAACGAAGTATCGGGCGGGCGCGCGTCGACCTTCCGGGAGATCCTCGATGGCGCGCTGCGCGCGTCCCCCGGGCTCCCTTTTGATCCGTTCCAAATGGAACAGCGCCGCGTGCTTCACGCGTCCCGCACGTCGCAGTTTTACGATCTCATGCGGGGCCGCCAGCCGGTCGTGACCTATGCACTCGTGCTCCTCAACGTGCTCATCTTTCTAGTAATGGTGGCAACCAGCGGGAGCAGCGCCTTGAGCACCGTTTTGCACGGAGGGCCGGTCGCGGACGGCACCGTGCGCGAGTGGGGAGCGCAGTCTCCGACGCTGATCGAGCACGGTCAATGGTGGCGGCTGGTTTCGGAGATGTTTCTGCATGCGAGTTTGACTCACATTGTCTTCAATATGGCTTCCTTACTTGCGATCGGCACCCTGGCCGAGCGCCTATACGGGAGTGCGAAGTTTCTGGCCATCTACCTGGGTGCGGGGCTCATTGGGTCGATCGTCAGCTTCAGCTTTGCAGTCGCCCAGGGCAATCTCAACGTACTGGGGGTTGGAGCTTCGGGAGCGATATTCGGCGTGGCTGGGGCACTCTTGACTGTGCGGTTTCAGGATTCCGACGTCATTCCGGCCGCCCTGCGTCGCAGAGTGTCGTCCTCCATGGCGCCTCTGGTGCTCATCAGCCTGTTTCTCGCCGCGGTGACGCCGTACGTCGACAACTCCGCCCACCTCGGTGGCTTGTTAGGCGGAATGGCACTCTCGTTCGCCTTCCCGCTGGCCAAAACCGCACCGGCGGTAGCGTCGTAGCTGCTCCAGTCCGGTCGCAACGTTGGAAGGGTCACCAGTTCCGCCCTATCATTGACCGTTGCGTGGAAAGGAAATGCTGTGGCGAGTGACGGCACGCGGGTCATGATGGTTGATGGACACGCGCTGGTTCACCGTGCATTTCACGCCCTCCCCGAAGACCTCTCGACCTCGTCAGGCGAGCCGACCAACGCCGTCCTGGGCTTCACCAACATCGTGCTTAAAGAGGTCGCCGAGCTCCGACCGACGCACATCCTGATGGCGATGGATCGCCCGGTTCCGACCTTTCGACACGAAAAATTCGCGGCCTACAAAGCCACGCGTCCTCCCACACCACATCCGCTGCGGGTGCAGTTCCAGCGAGTGAGAGAGGTGGCCGACGCGCTCAATATGACAATCTACGAGCTCGACGGGTATGAAGCGGACGATGTACTGGGAACGCTGGCCGGTGAAGCCGAGCGGCAGGGTCTGGAGACCGTCATCGTGACCGGCGACCTCGATGCACTGCAACTTGTCAGCGACCACGTGCATGTACTGACTCCTGGTCGAGGCGTGTCGGAAACCACCGAGTACGACGTCCAGGCCGTGGTAGCGCGTTACGATATCCAACCGAATCAACTTCCTGACTGGAAGGCGCTGGTCGGTGACACGTCGGACAATATTCCCGGCGTGAAGGGAATCGGCAACAAAGGCGCTTCCAAGCTAATAGCTCAGTACGGAAACCTCGAAGGTGTGTACGCGCATCTTGACGAGGTTCCCGTTCGACAAAGGGAGCTTCTCGAGGCGGGACAGCAACAGGCGTTTGAAAGCCGCGAACTCGCAACCATCGTCCGCGACGCGCCGGTCCAACTCGACCTCGACGAAACCAGATACACGGGCGGGGACCGCGCCCGACTGATCGAGCTCTTTCGGGAGCTCGAATTCTACAGCTTGATCGACCGCGTGCAGGGCACATTGCCCCGAGCGGCTTCACCTGCGCCGGCTCGCAATTCACGACCCGGCGACCCGCAACAGCTCGGCATGTTTGGCGAAAGCGTCGATGCCGGCCCCGGCGACGACGGTCGAGTGTTCCCCGCCGGCACGGTGTCCGGGTCGGTCGTGGAAGGACTGCATGACTTGAAGTCCGGGACGGTGACCAGGGTGGTGCGCGACCAGGTCGGTCTGGATGCACTCGTCCACGAGTTGTCGAGCGTACAGAACTTCGCATTCGATACCGAGACGACGAGCACCGATCCCCTGCGAGCAAAATTGGTTGGACTCTCCTTTGCCACGGTCCCCCGGGAGGGATGGTATGTGCCGGTCGGGCACGCAGAAGGCGAACAACTGAACCTGGATCTCGTGCTCAAGCAACTGCGACCGCTCCTGTCCGATCCACACCGTGGCAAGATCGGTCACAACCTGAAATACGACTATGCAGTAATGGCCGGCTATGGAATAGTCGTGCAGGGACTGGCTTTCGACACCATGGTGGCGGCGTATCTCACGAACCCAACCGGGCGTAACCTCTCTCTGACCGCGCTTGCCCTGCAGAAACTTCGGATCGAAATGATTCCGATCGAGGCCCTTATCGGTAGGGGTAAGAGCCAGCTCACGATGGATCTGGTCGATATTGACACGGTGGGAACGTATGCGGGTGAAGACGCCGCCGTGTCACTCGAACTCAAGAGCGTCTTGCAGCACGAGTTGGATGAGAACGGGTTGACCCTGCTCTTGCGCGACGTTGAGATGCCGCTGGTACGGGTCCTGGCCGACATGGAACTGGCCGGGGTGAAACTCGATACCACGGTGCTCGCCCGCATGTCCGAAGAGATGGGCGAAACCATCGGACGTCTGGAGCATCGTATCTACGAAATAGCCGGGCGGCGATTCAATATAAATTCGACGCAACAGTTGGGGCAGTTGCTCTTCGTTGAGTTCAAACTGCCCTCCGGACGACGTACCAAGACTGGCTACTCCACCGACAACGAGGTGCTGGAAAATCTCAAAGGGAAACATGAGATCGTGGACGAGATCCTCGAGTACCGTCAGCTGATCAAGTTGCGCAACACCTATGTCGACGCACTTCCTTCGCTGATCAACCCGGAAACGGGTCGCGTGCATACCGATTTCAATCAGTGCGCTACGGCCACGGGGCGGTTGAGTTCCTCAAACCCCAACCTGCAAAATATCCCGATCCGCGGCGAAGTCGGCAGGAAGATCAGGCGTTCGTTCATTCCGCTGGAAAAGGATCACGTTCTCCTCGCCGCCGACTATTCCCAGATTGAGCTCCGCATACTGGCGTCCATGTCGCACGATCCGAGGCTGATGCAGGCGTTTCTTTCTGGAGAAGACGTGCATCGCGCAACTGCCTCGGCTGTTTTCGGAGTCCCGCTTGAGGAGGTCAACGCCGATCAAAGAAGGATCGCCAAGGTCGTCAACTTTGGCATCATTTACGGCATCGGGGAGAGCCGGTTAGCGCACGAGACCGGCATCTCACGCG
>DAINCT010000179.1:0-7370 GCA_036732245.1 Chloroflexota bacterium
CAGGCCCCAACCCGCCGGCATCGATCAGCGCCGCAATGGTGGCGACGGCGATAGTCGCCACTGCCGCGATACGAACGCCACCGAGAATCACCGGCAGTGCCAACGGATACTCGATCTTGAGCATGATCTGAAGCGGACTCATACCCATGCCGCGTGCAGCGTCGATCACGATCGGGTCGACGTTGCGCAATCCGACGACCACGTTTCGAACCAGGATGAACTGGGCGTATGCCACCAAGGCGATGATTGCGTTGGTCCGTCCGATTCCGACGTAGACCACCAGGAACGCCAGCAATGCCAGGCTCGGAATCGTGTAGATTATGCCAAACAGGACCATGAGCGGTGTGTACAGGATCGGGAACCGTGAAATAAGCGTTCCAACCGGCACGGCAATGGCCATGGCAATGATCAGCGTGATCACGGTGAGTTCGACGTGCTGACCGAACTGGGTCGCCACATCGGACTGGTGGGTCGTGAAGTAAGTAAAGTCCACCTATGTACCGTTGCTGGGCGCACGCGCCTCGGCGACTTCCTGCGCCCCCTCGTCCAGAATCTTCTGTAGCGTCACTCGACCGATCGTTTTGCCGCCTTCGTCTACCACGGCGGCTTCCTGCGCGTCGTGTGCGATCAAGACGGCAAGCGCGGCGCGGACATTCTGGTCAGCCTGAACCGTAATGTCCGGCTTCCCATCGGGAACCTGCCCGGATTCCATGACCGCTCGAACGGGCACCAGGCTGAGCTGTCGGAAGACATCGTTCGTGCCAAGCAGGGCGCGCACGAAGTCATCCGCCGGATGGGTCAGTAGATCGACCGGCCGGCCGTACTGAACCACCGTCCCGGTTCGCATCACGGCGATACGATCGGCCAGACGTAACGCTTCCTCCACATCATGCGTGACAAAAATGACGGTCTTACTTACCTTGCGTTGGATGGCGAGCAACTCATCCTGTAAGTCGGTCCGGGTGATGGCATCAATCGCGCCAAAGGGCTCGTCCATCAGCATGATCGCCGGGTCGGCCGCCATCGCGCGGGCGATGCCCACCCGTTGTTGCTGTCCACCGGATAACTGGCGAGGATACCGCTTTCGAAACTCGGCAGGCGGAAGGGCGACCAAATCCAGGAGCTCGTCGGTGCGCTGTTCGGTGCGCGACTTCGGCCAGCCTAGAAGCTTCGGGACAATGGCAATGTTCTGGGCCACGGTCATGTGCGGAAACAGACCGACCTGCTGGATGACGTACCCGATGTGACGGCGCAGGTCAGTGACCGGGATATCGTGGACCTCTCGGCCCTCCACGTGAATCGACCCGGAAGTCGGCTCGATCAGCCGGTTGACCATGCGCATGAGTGTCGTCTTGCCACAACCCGACGGGCCTAGCAGAACGACAAACTGGCCCTGCTCAACGTCGAACGACACGTCGCGCACTGCCGCCGGGCGGCCGGCGTCTGCCCGGAGACTCGCGGCCACGTCATACACTTTGGTGACGTCTTTGAAGCTAATTGCCGGCATGAAATCTCAATCTTTACGCTGGATGTTTGACGGTGGAAGAGAGGTGAGAGCTCATGCTCCCACCTCTCTGTGCTGATTCGGGGACGCCCTACAACAGGTGCTTGGACTTCAGGAAGGTGCGGGCCACGTTCATGGCGTCCTGGCTTTGCAGGATCACCTGCCCGTTGAGTTTTATCATCGCGCCGGTCGTCAGATAGCGCGCGAGCGGATCGAGAATGGTTCGAATCTCGGGATTTTTCTGCAGCACGACGTTTCGCACCAGTGGAGCGATGTGATCCGCCGGAAACACGGCGTGCTTGTTGTCGGCGAGCACGACCAGGTGGTCGGCTTGGATCGGCGCGTCGGTCGTGAATACCTCGATGGCGTCCGCCTGACCATTCTTGAGGGCGCTGTAACGCAAGGGGGTGGAGTCCAGGTAGTTGATAGTTTTGAACTGAATCCCGTACGCGCTCTGGAATCCGCCCAGACAGTCGGGACGGCCTTTGCAGCCGCTGAGCGCGGCGAAGGTAAGATTTTTCGCCACTTTGGCGAGATCGGACAGGGTGTGGAGTCCGTACTTCCTGGAGGTGGCCTGCGTAACGGCCACGCCGTTGGTGTCATTGAACGCCGACTGCTGCAACCAGGTGATGTGGAAGCGCTGTGCGTACTGGTTCTTGACCGTGTTATAGGCGGTGGTCGGACTGGTAACTATGCGTGTGATGCCTAGGACCTGGAGGCCGGTACCGGTGTACTCCGGAAAGATATCCAGATCGCCGCGCCGGAGCGCAGTTGTCGGCAACGCCGGCTCACTCCCCAGGACATGAAGTTTAGCCCCGAAACCATGTTTCTGGAGCAGAAGCGAGTACATGTCGCCAATGATTTCCGATTCAGCAAAGTTATTTTCTCCAATGTTGATGGTGGGTTTAGCCTGCGGGTGGGCCGCCTGGCTGGTCGTCGCCAACGGTGCGGCGGTAAGCGCGGCCAGGCTCAGTACGAGCCCGCCAAGCAACCGACGGCTGGTAGGCGGGAAACGTTTGATAGATATTTCTTTGCGGTTCATGTAAATCTTCCTTCTCTCCGAGCACTTCGTGAAAAGATGGGTCATCCAGGGAAACACATAGAGTTGACGCTGCTACTCCTCCCATGCGAGAGCGTCACAACAGGTCATTCGATTCGCATTATTTCGCTGTTGAGCTCCTTTCGTTTGCTTGAACTAGCCGCGGCGGGTAAGGCGTTCCGCGCCCCCGAGCAGTAATTCTGCTCCCAAGGTTAGAAGCGCGACCGGAAGTGCTCCCACCAACATGAGATCGGTTCTCGACTCCTGCAATCCCTGATTGATGTAGAGGCCGAGGGTACTTACTCCTATAAAGGTTGCCAGTGTGGCGCTGGCGATCACTTCCACGGTTGCGGTCCGAAGTCCTGCGATGATCACCGGGAGCGCCAGCGGCAATTCGACACGTTGCAGTACTTGCCAGGTGTTCATCCCCATGCCGTACGCCGCCTCACGCAGCGCTGGGTCGACCTGGCGAAACGCGACGTTGGTGTTGATGAGGATCGGCGGGCAGGCGAGGGCCGCCAGCGCGAGCAGGGCCGGTCTAAATCCGCTTCCCAGATAGGGATAGGCGACGAAGAGGAGCGCCACGCTCGGGATCGCTCGTATCACGCCGAACAGGTTGAGCGAGTAAATCGAAATGGCACGGCTACGCGAAGCCAACACCCCAAGCGGAAAGCACAGGGCGAAGCCAATGAGAATCGCCGATGCGCTGAGCTTCAGATGCTCTTGCAGGTACCCTTCAAACTCGGAAGGGTTCGATCGGATGTAGTCCAGGGCCGCTTGTAAAAGATCCATCGGGGTACGGGCTGCATCACGTGCAGCAGATCTTGTACAGATCCTCCGATGCCGTTTTCTATGCCTAAGGCTACCACGGGATGTGTCTTAACCCGGGGCAAATCTTCGCCGCCCCTCGGGCGCGGGGAGGCGCTGGGACTCGAGTGGCGCTGCAAGTATCGTGCCGATGGCGAAGCCGTACGCGACGTCAGCGGTATGCGGCCTCGGACCTGGTAGGAACTCCCTCGTGTCACCCCTCGGCCGTGCGTTCGATCGGCCGAGCCGCGACCGCCTCCCCGGCAGGCAGGCGAAGCGATGAAATGGCCACTCCCGCCAGGATCAGCGCGCCGCCGATAAAGAATCCGGTGTTGAGCCTTTCGCCCAGCAAGAGCCATGAGAAGAAAGTGCCGGTGAGAGGCTGGGCAAAGAAGAATATGGACGCGTTTCCTGCCTCCATCAGCTCCAGCCCTTTGTTCCACAGGTAATAGGCCAGAGCGGTGGAGACGATGCCGATGTACAGAATACTCAGCCACACGGTCAGGTTGGGCACCCCAGTCCTGACGAGGTCTGGAATGCCGAGCGGCAGGCCCAAGCCCGCGCCGACGACTGTGACGTACCCGGTCACCGTCACGTTTGCAATCCGCAGAGTCAGCTTGCGGATGAGCACGCTATAGAACGCCCAGGTAATGCCGGCGATCACCAGCAGCACGTCTCCAAAAACCGCTCCCGGCCCCGCCCCGATATCGCCCGGCCCCACGACTGTCACTACTCCGGCGCTGGCCACGACCAGCGCCACGACCTTCTGCGGTGTCACTCGCTCCCCCAGCACTATGGCCGCGAAGATGACCATGAATGCGGGGGCCGACGAGGTGATCAGAGCACCGGCATGGGCCGTCGACAGCGCAGTGCCGAAGAACTGGGCCCACGACGAGAGCGCAAGCCCAATCGCGCTCGTGATGACGATGAGCCGCAGATTGCCGCGGGCACGCCGGTCCGGTCCTCGCAGCAGCATGAGGGGGACGAAAATCAGAGACGCGAGCGCGTATCGAGTCAATACCAGGGTGAATGGACCGACGTACTCAAGGGCGTACTTGCTTGCTACATACGTGCCACCCCAACAGCCGGCGGCAATGAAGAGCGAACAGCTACCGAGGAGGCGGGTGTGTCTCATGGGCGATGCGGTCCGGTGCCGAAGTTAGCCCAGTGTACCGGTCTCCGCGCCGACGAAGCCGAACCCCCACAAAAAAGAGACGCCGGTTTCCCGACGTCTCTTGTCCACGTGTCGTGGGCGAGGCTATGCCATATATCCGCCGGTGAGGAATGCCACGACCGCCAGGACGATGGCGATAACCAGGATGATCCAGATCAGGCTGGCGGCGAGATGGAAGATGCCTCCCAAGCCAAGCAGCCAGGCAATGATGAGAATCGCGACTAGAACCCAAAGAAGATTGCCCATTACGACCTCCGAATGACTAAACACATGAGCGCTGGTTCTGTAATTCATCTACGATAGAGGCAATTTCTGTGCCAGGTGTGTAGGGCGTCGTCGAATCTCGACACGCTGTCGGTGGGGTATATTCGCATTGCGGAAAGACATGTCGGTAATCATTGGCCCGCTCTGTGAGCGCAAGCAAATGCGGGTGGTAAGGAGTAGTTGTCGCATGACAAGACGAGTTCGCAGTCCCAGATGGTCGGATATATTCCGGTGGGGAACACTTGCTTGTCTCCTCGCTACCGGTGCCGTCGTCGCGCTGTTCCCGAGAGTCTCTACAAACGCAGCGGTGGCGATAACGGGCCTCCATGTCCAGGGTAATGGGATCGTCAATTCCTCGGGCCAAACGGTGCGTTTGCTGGGCGTCGACCGTTCGGGCACCGAGTACGCCTGTATTCAAGGGTGGGGCTTTTTCGACGGTCCATCAGACCTGGCGTCGATTCAGGCCATGGCCACCTGGCACGTCAACTCCGTGCGCATCCCGCTCAACGAAGATTGTTGGCTGGGGATCAACAATGCGCCAGCTGCATACTCCGGCTCCAATTACCAGACCCAGATCGTCAATTATGTCAATCTCCTCAACGCCAACGGTATGGTGGCAATCCTGGATCTGCACTGGAACGCGCCCGGCACGGCGCAGGCAACAGGGCAGGAACCGATGCCTGACGCGGATCATGCGGTCGCCTTCTGGCAAAGTGTGGCGGGCACGTTCAAAAACAACAGTTCGGTGATCTTCGATCTTTATAACGAACCGTACCCGGATTCGAACCAGGATACGACTGCAGCCTGGACGTGCTGGCGGGACGGCAACGTCAGCATCCAGACGAATTGCCCGGGCGTCGGGTTTAGCGCTGTTGGAATGCAGGCTCTGGTCACGGCCGTACGCAATGCCGGGGCCAACAACATATTGATGCTCGGGGGCGTGGAGTATTCGAACAGCCTGAGCCGTTGGCTAACCTTCAAGCCGTCAGACCCGCAAAACAATCTCGCCGCCTCATGGCATTCCTACAACTTCAACATTTGCAACACGGCCACCTGCTGGAACCTATACATTGCTCCAGTCGCTCAGCAGGTCCCAATCGTAGCGGGCGAAATAGGCGAAAACGACTGCGCGCACGGGTACATCGACGGCCTGATGCCCTGGATGGATAGCCACGGAGTGAACTATCTGGGCTGGACCTGGGACACGTGGAACTGCAGCAGCGGGCCTGCGCTGATCTCCGACTACAGCGGAACACCCACGAACTTCGGCATCGGCTTCCGGGACCATTTGAGTGCGCTGGCGAACAGTACGCCGACGTCCACGCCAACAGTAGTACCCGTCACGGGGACGGCAACCCCGACCGCGACCATCACTCCCACCTCTGCACCCACGAGGACACCGACCGCGACGGCGACACTGACCGCGACGCCGTCACCTACACCGAAACCCAAACACCATCACCAAGCAATCAAGCTGACGCACGTCTGATCCGGCGCCCGGGGGCAGCCGGCACACTGTCACCACCACTACTGCTCGCGGTACGGAGTATGCACTTGCATGAACCCTGGAGTGCACGGCGATGGCGCATGCGACGGGAACAACGGGAGGATGGCGCGTGGAACTGCAGTCGCTCAGGGTGGCACGCCAACCGCTACATCCGCGCCGGATGCGGGCACAACGTTCCACCTGAGCGTACCGGAACAGCAGTAGATGTTTTGAACTGAGAGTCCGGTTTGGCCGAGCCGGCAGGTTCTGAGACGCGTATACTCAGATACGGAGATATACGATGGATTCCAGTGATTTTGACGAACTTATCGGACAGGCCAGGCAGATCGGGAAGATGCTCGGCGATCTCTTTGAGGAGATCACCGGCGACGAGTTCGATCTGGAGGGAACGATCAAACATTACCCCCTGATCGCGGTCGGCATAGGCCTGGGCGCCGGTGCCATTGCCGGCTGGTGGGTTGGCAGCAAACGACGCCCCGTGTTGCCCTCGCCCCAGGCGGAGCTCCCTCCCGTGGCCGAGACGGGTGGCGCATTCGGACGCCTCGGCGAACTTTTCAAGGGAGTGCAAAGCGCCGCCAAAGGTGACGGCGAAGGGACGAGTCAGCCGCGTGACGTGCTGGAGAACCTATTCCCCTCGGGCGTCGAAAAGGTGCGTGACGTTTTGCCGGATGTGGTATCTGAGGAAGCGGCCGCTATGGCGAAAACCTGGGTTGACACTGTTCTCGAGCCCAAGCTGAGGCAGGGCATCGACACCATGGCAACGAACGTGTCGGAAAGCAAGCTCGGGACCTTTTTCCGACAGACGCTCGCGCGCTACGAGGAAACCCAGGATCATCAGCTCGAAGATCCCGAGGCCCCGCCGGAGTCGTAAGCCCCCTGATGTCGAAAGGGATGCTGCCGGCTACAGAAACTTCCAGGTCGCGAGTATCTGCTTGTAGATTGTCGGGAACCGGTTGAGGCTCTGGGGCGAGGGTTTTTGTACCGACAGGATATTGACTACGTAGGTACGCGCCTTCCAGGGGACTACATAAACCCCGTTGGCAACCGCGACTCCACCCTCGGTGGCGGGTATGGA
>DAINCT010000180.1:0-5292 GCA_036732245.1 Chloroflexota bacterium
CGCGCACCCGCTCCCGCGCTTCTTGCACCGCGGTATCCGGCAACCCGACTATCTGGAATGTTGGGAGACTATGCCTGTTTGAGGGTGTCTCACGCCGGCGATGGGTTGATCTCGCTGGCATGGTTGTAGGAATAATTTGTCCCATCGCGGCCAATAGGACGGGACGGAATGTCGCCAGGATTGCGTGGGCGAAGGCGCAGGAATACTGGGAAGGGAGCTAATTCGTTGCTCAAACTCTTTGAGCATGCTGGTCGAGCCTCATGCATGGCCACTAGCATCCCTTCCGGCACCGCGACCGGTACTCCCTGGGAACAGCCGGCTTGAGTGCGAAGATTCGGGCAACCTCTTTGGTCTGGCGGCCCACGATCAACTGCGCGTAGACCGGGAAGGACTGCGGGAGCGCTTTGCTCACCATCTCGAAAGCAGCTTCGAGATGTTCATCTGGGCTAGAGGCGATGAAGTTTCCGAGCGTCTCGTCGAAGCGCTGCCCAAACGAGCGCCCGGCCCCCCACATGGCACGCCCACCGCGATGGACGACTGGATGGCCGTCCGACGTGAACCGGACGAATCGCAGCGCGTCCTACCCGAGCTCGTCTCACTTCAGGACATACGAGGAGACCTGCACCTCCACTCAAGCTTTCCTGTCGAGCCGAGCCACGATTCGGGGCAGAGCACGATGGCGGACATGGTCGAGAGAGCGCGCGCTCAAGCACAGTGACGCATTCGAATTGCTGGTTGCGACGATTCTCAGTGCCCAATGCACCGACGAGCGGGTCAATCTGGTTACGCCCGCGTTGTTTGCTCGGTTTCCCAACGCCGTGGCATTCGCCAAAGCAGATCCAGTTGCCGCACCATCATCCGCAACCGCTCGATGCCATCTACTTGAGTGACGGCAGCACGACGCCCGCGCCGAATGACGCACCGTTGCGTCAGCAACCGAATCCCCCGACATGATCTCGTCTCTCAGCATCTCTTGAGCCTCTCAACCACTACAGCCCAAGCCGGGAGCCTACGTGGTTATGGAAGGGGATCAAACGAGGGCGCAAAGCGAGACTGCCGGGGAGCGTCAGGATGGGATAAATGGCCCGCTAGCACTTGGCAGGGACCGGCTGGAGTCGAGAGACGCGATAGATGCGCTCCGTTCCCAGATCGGAGGCCAATGGTTGCTCCACCGGTTGATAGTTCTGGTAGAGCTCGACCGCTAGTACACTCAACGGCGCATCGTCCGGCATGCCCATGCCATCCAGGGAGGCCGAAATCTCATCGGCCGACCACGAGCACACCGCGTAGGCCGTGGCTGCATGGAGCTGGTTGAACTTGCTCCAATCCTTGCGGTTGCGGTACAGCTTCCGCTCGCCGAGCAGGATGTTGCGGTGATCTGCCCCATCTGCCTGCACAACCTGCGTATACAGCACGCCCCAGAGTTCCGTGTGCGGTTGGGAAGGCAGCAAAGACCGGCCATCGTACACCGGTTCGGCATAGGGCGCCGACATGACGACTGCCTCTTCATTACGATCCGCCGTGCAGGCCAGAGCTGGTGCCGGATGCTGCACGCCCGTTAAACGGATGGGACGGCCATAGCGCCCTTGCGCCGTGGACCAGACGCGGGCGTGGCCCACACACAGCTCGTACACGAAGAAGCCAAACAGCTCATCGGAGTCGGCATTGAGCCCGGGTGGCAAGGGCACGATGAAGTGCCGCGGCGACACTTCGGTGGCCGGTATCAGGCGCTGCCACGCGCTAAGCCCGGCACGATCGTCGGACTGCCCCGATGTAATCACCCGGATGAGCTCGGGCGGCAGGTACGGGATCTTCTCCGGCGGGTCAGGCACGGGCTCATCGCCGACAAGCAGGATCGGGTCAGGCGCGTACGCCTTCACAAACGCGAAGTAGTCGTCCGCCGCGTTGTGGACCGGCTCAGCAAACTCAATCCAGAGAACACGTCTGCGATCCTCGGTTGCCGAGTAGTCGTCGGTCCGCTCGTACGGGCTCAGGGCGAGGCCCGCCGATACGATCTGCGGCACCTGCGCCGGGGGATCGGCCACGGGAACCGTCATCTCGAGCTGCTTGGGCGGGTCCATGTTGGCCGGTGCCGTCTTGAATGCCGGCGTTACGGTGTACGCAATGTCCTGCGGCTCGGGGAACGGGCCCGAGAATGCCTTGGGATCGACTGTGTCGAAAAAAACGACGCGCGTATACGATCGATCGGGCCCGTCCAGCGCAGTGATACTGACGATGTCCTGCCACTCTACACGACCAACCTCGTGCGCGCCGTCTTGTGTGATCACAAATCCGGTCTGATCGAGCGCGTCCCACGACCAGTCCCTCCTGACCTCGAGATTGATGACGGTGATCCACTGGCGTGTCAGGTCTGCCTTCGCCGCGAAGGTGATGCTGCCGTGATCGGGTGCGAGAGTATGACGGAGTCCTTTGGAGCAGCCAAACACAACACGCACACCCGGCCGGCCAAAGAGGGTTAATCCGGTGGTACCCAGCTCCAGCTGGTCGGCAAGGCGTTGCATCAGGTTCGCCGGCGTCTCAAACGCCTGGCCGGCGATGCGCATGGCGAAGGCCAGATTCGGTGTCGGGGGCGGATCGGGCTGCAACAGCAGTGACTGGAACTCTCGAGCCGGAATTTGGTTCACAAAGAGCGCTCGTTCATCGCGCGAGTCCGCGCGAGCGTAGAGTTTCACCGGCTTGCTGTACCGCGCCGTCTGGCCGCCGAAGTACGCCAGGGTGTCGTCCTGCCTGCACACGGCCGTCATCTGGATCCGAAGGTCTCTGCCGGTGGGCAGCCTCAAGGGGGAGCCGGCTGTGGTCAGCGGCAGGTCGCCGAGGTCTGGCTCATCGCCAAAGTTGATCACCGGGGCGTCGTGGTACTCCACGTTCAGCGCGATCGCCTGGGTCAGGTCGTCGGGGAACGAACGATGTGTGGTGAACAGGTGATAGTACGATTCTCTGCCGGACTTCGAGGCGAAGGTGTCCATCTCAGGCGCTTTGACGGCAACATCGATCTGCACCTCGACGACATCCGGATCGGAATAGCCCGTCTCGCGCTTCTCAGCCATGGCGTTTGGCAGGTCAGCGAGCAGGAGGTTGTAGGCGTTGTCCAGGCCCGTATACACCAGCGACGGATAGCCCAGCAGGGGCCGGGATATCTGATAGCTGGTGGGCGGTGTGGGGGGCACCTCACCTTCCGGCCGTACCTCGGTGACACGTGCGAGCTTTGGCGGCAGATAGCGCTTGAAGTGCACGGTACCAACGGGAGCCGAGCCGCCGTTGAACGGCACATCCGACTCTCTCGGTCCCCCGCCGGTCGTATCGGCAAACCGCACCCGGAAGTCGTATCGTTTCCCGTAACGCAGCGCAACGTTTTGGTCGTCTACCGGTGTCATCTGTTTGTGGACGAGGTCGTCGGTGCCGCCCAGCTTGGCAGCCTTGGCGTCCTTCAGTACCAGTGATGTGCCGGTCCACTGCGTGTAGTACATCGGCAGCCAGAAGACGCCGTCCTTCTGGCCGTCGAGCTGGGTCGGTCCGACCTCGATCCCGAGCTCTCTGCGGATCTGTCCGAGGTCAATGCCGTTGAGTGTCAGGTCACCCTGGACCTTTGTCTGCGAGTTCCACCCCGTGTCGGTCGCCCCGGGAGCGCTCATGTCCACGTGATCGCGCACATCGACCCGGTAATTGAACACTCCCATGGGGGCGTCCAGCCGATCGCCGATGTCCGGATCGAGGGTCATCTGCCGGTTTTGCCAGATCAACAACTGCTCGTCGTCCCAGCCGAGTCGGATCCCGAAGTCTCGGGTGGGGGCCAATCCCTCGTGTGCATCCTCGGGCTCCAGCAGCAGGTTCGCGCTGGCCGGCTGCATGGAGTGCACGATCTTGGCGAACCCGTCGTCGTACTCCTCGGCTTCAATGAAGATCGGATCATAATTGCCTGGCACCGGGGCGTCGGAGACGGGGAACTGCACCGCAGCAAAGAGCGGGCGGTCGTTCGACAGAGCAGGGACCCGCGCAGCGTAGAGCTTGATGATGTCGGGCTGAGCGAGAACCTGTGGATACAGGTCGCTGGTAGGGGTCAGAGTTACGTAGAGCCAGCCACCGTCATGAAAGACCCCTGCCGGTACGCTGACTTCGACGTCGTAGATAAAGCCGAGACGGCGGGAGAGGACAGGCTGACGCAGCGAGAGCGCAAAGACCTTCCCCCAGCTCACGTCGTCGGTGCTGTGGACCGGCGGCGGAACGGCTCGCTTCGACCGCATCTCGCAGTGGTAGCTGTCGTCGGTCTTCGCGAAGGGCGTGCGCGGACGGGAGAAGGCAAAGCTGTTGCGATAGCTCCTGGGCAGGTACTTCTGGATATACGTGCCTGCGCTCGCAGGATTGATCACGTTGGACGGCTTCGTGATCTTGAATGATTTGGCGAGCTCCTTGAACAGATTCTTGGCGTCGGGGGGCGGTGTGGTGGTCAGCGCGACGGTGTGGGAGACATCGGCCGGCCGCGGCATCATGTCCAGGCTGTCGATCAGCATCGCCTGCAGATCGAGGGAGGCAGTGGCAAAAGACGGCGCCGTGACGCCGGGCGGCAGGTTTACGGCAAACGGAGCCAGTGGATCCTCGTGCGGCAAGACGAGGACGCTCACAGACATCGTGCTGCCTTCCCACCGCTGCGGGAAGGCCATGAATGTCAGCTTCGTCGATGAAACTGCCACGATTACGACTCCTGTGAGAAGGTGAACGGCGTCAAGACAGCTGCTTCTTTTCCTGCCATGTCACGTCGAACTCAAAGTGAATGACGAAGGCCAGGGTTACCTCGGCGGCGAACTCCACCTCGCAGACGGCGTAGGTGTTGTCCACCCCGTCTTCCGTCTCGGTCTCGTCTCCGCCTTTCGCTTCGATGTGGATCCCAATCACAATGACGCCATCCAGCAGCTCGGCTTCGCCTTTGAACACCATCAGGGCAAACATGCCGTGGCCGGTGCTCTTGAATTCCATGTCCAGCCCGACCGCCATGGAAATCGACACATCGCCGACGATTGGCCATTTCGTGGCAAGCTCCAGCCCCACCGCTACCTTGAATTCAAAGGATTCCCCTTCCTTTGAGTCCACACCGAACTCGAGCTCCAGCATGCCGTAGAAGTACAGGCCCAGAGTGGGAGACAGCGCCACGCATAGGATATGAAGCTCTCCACCGAACTTCAGGGATGCGCCGACCGAGAGCATGTCGTGTCCAGCCTTGCTGATGTCGGCGGTTGGATCGCTGGACGTAAAACTGAAGGGCAGCATGTTGTAGTG
>DAINCT010000180.1:5302-7326 GCA_036732245.1 Chloroflexota bacterium
ACAGGTCACCGTCCGCAACATCGAGCTCGCCGGTGGCGAGCCCACGGTCGTCGATCTCGAGTTCGATCTCGAGCTTCAGGGGAGGCAAGGGCGTGGCCGCCTCGAACGCTTCTTGCGCCGCTTCCGTCGCCCCGCCCACATGCACGCCGAAGGCGCGAATTCGCAGCAGCGGGAACTCAAGCTTCATACCAAGCAGCGATGCCTTCCACTTCGGCTGCCAGCTATCGGTCGTGGCGTTGCCAAGGTCAACCCGAAACGCCTGCGCCATGTCGAAGTTGCCGAAGAAGCTCAGCAGATCGACGATCGGCTGGAGGACCGGACCAAACTTCATTACCGGGGCGCTGAGATTGGGCTTCGCGCCGAACTCCGCTGCCAGGTCCGACGTGACGACGATCAACCCGGTAAGCCCCATCAGATCAATGACTATGCTGTGGTTTCTCACGGCGGCCGTCCACGGGACAGGCGCCGTGGAGTCGAACGCGTAGTGAACGTCGGAGGTCGCTCCACCCGAATTCGTATCGGAATAGTCCACGTAGATCCTGGACGTGCCCGTGCGCAGGAGGTCGCGAGTCAGACCTGGCGGAGCTGTGAACGTTCCGGGTGAGCTGAGCCGCAGCCGGGCGTCACCCAGAACGTCGAGCACTCCCCCTCCACCGCCAAGCGGGAACGTCTGATCGACCGCGGGGAAGATGCCCTTCGAGCCGAGGATGGCGTAGCTGTCGGCGAACAATGGATCGATCGCGCTGCGGATGTGGGGATCGCCCGACGCAATCGTGGGACGCAGGAAGATCACCTTCTGGGAGCCCGTCGAGTGGAGCAGCCCATAGTCCGTATCGGGTGTACTCGCACGCTTGATATCGGCAGGATCGGCAAAGCGATACGGCTGCGTGGGCGTCACCGCCAATTTCGCCTCGCGTATCAGCGGCAGAGCGCCATCTTCGTCGAGGGAGACGATCTCGGTCCCGGCAGTTCTCCGTTTGGCGAGCGACCAGGCGCCCTCCTTCGGAAGTGACAGTAAGCCATGCGCCGTCGAGACGAGCACGATGCCTCCCGCGTCGCTCACGCCGGCGACATCCGCCAGGACCACCCGCATATGCTGGCCCGACTCGCCGACGTTGACGACACAATCGACCGGTCCGCCCAGCGCGCCTTCCGCAGCGAGCAAGTCGTAGAACTGCTGCGGTGTGAGGGGCTTCTGATACGGCGAGAGCTGTACGAAACCTCGCTGCTTCCGGCTGGGAACCAGGTCGTTCGCGCCTCCGGTGAGGACGCTCTCAATGCGCACGTCCCCATCGAAGAACACTTCCTGCATGATGACATCATCGTCGGGATTCGCGGCGGGCTGCCGGTACGTCCTACCGGTATCCCGGATCCCTGTGACATTGAACACGCCGCCGATTACTCCAGGATGTATCTCGTACGGGTTGGGATGGGCGACGTCCATCGCATCCTTGTACGAGAAGTCGTAGACACCAGCGCCCTGCGCATGCCACCCGCTGTCGTAGCGAGTGACGCCCCCTCCGGATGTCCGTTGGATGGTGATGGTACGCACGACAGGGACGGCCCAGGGATACAGGATGCTCTTCACCTGAACAATCTCGTGCGAGGTGCGTCCGATCACCACATCGAACTTGGTCTGGCTTGTCGCGGCGATCGCCGCATCCGGGTTCAACCAGTCGCTGAAGATGCTGGCTCCGTAGCCGGATATGTCCAGCCGCTCGAGCGGCACGCGCGGATTGTTCCCTGCCGGCTTGAACTCATTGTTGAAGATGGTGTCGACAACAGGCCCGAGCACACTCAATGGCTTGCCGTCGGCGTCCACCGGAATAGCGCCAGTCAGGAGCTCGATCAGGTTCCGCGTCTGAATGGTGGCGCCGGAAAAATGTGGCGACTCAGACTGCAGTCCGAAGAGCGAGCTGCCGGCAATGATTCAGACCTGCAACCCGCCCGTCACTTGAGGAGTGGTGAACTCGGGGCGGTCCTCGGCGACGCGCTCGACGGCGAGCTGCCCGCCTCCGAAACGA
>DAINCT010000181.1:0-7318 GCA_036732245.1 Chloroflexota bacterium
GGCTGATGCTGTGGATGCGCGCCTTAATCTCACAGGCTCGCCGCAGACCGTACCGAGGCACCAGCAGCGGAGCGACGATCTCCGTCTCGGATCAATGGAAAATCGGGTCCTCGTCCGATTGGCGACGAAACGAACGGGGCGTAGCGTCCAGGGTGGAAGACTCTAAGTATCTGCGCTTCAAGGAGATCGAGGTAGATATGACCACGACGATCGAGCGTGCCCAAGCGCGCCATGTGCGACCCTCACGACCTCAACAGCATGAAGACCCATCTGGGAGCAGCGTAAAGAGCCACAGCCCCGCTGCCTTCTGGTTCCTGCCTGTACCCCGGGTACGTCCTCGGTGTTCGTCCCAGGCTGCTGCGCTGGGGCGCCACGGAGGAGGAGGTGCAACGCCCGTACCCCGGGTGCCGACCTCATTCGGGCGGGACGCGCACCGCCGCCATGGCGGTCACAATCGACGCCTCCCCGACCCGTGTCTGGCCGTGGCTGGTGCAGATGGGCTACGACCGCCCCGGCTGGCACAGCTGGGACCACCTCGACAACCTGGGCCAGCCCAGTGCCGAACGCATCCACCCTGAGTGGCAAGACATCCAGCAAGGAGACTACGCCGCCACCCGCCACTCCTGGCAGGTGGCGGCGTTCGAGCCGGAGCGCTCCGCGCCGACTCGTCTAAGAACAACCCGGACGCTTCCGGAGACCAGCACCCCCGGCGTCGCTGCCCAGAATCGCTGCTGGTCCTCCCGTCTCGCCACCGTGGGCCTGCCCGGAGATCGCATCGGCGGCCGCCCCGATCGATCCGACTTGCGCTTCTTGCGTTCTGCCATTGCAACTCCTCTTCATTAGGGTGTTGCAACGACCGATTGAATTCACCCTGACACCCGTGGTCGGCATGATGGATGACACCAGGATCGGGGCGGCGGTTCCACAGTGCCATCTCGAGGGCGGAGACTACGAGCTCGGTCTGGAGAGTGCCCAGAGGGCGCCCACCATGGCCCAGCCGACAATCCGGCGACTGCACAACGCCCAGAGGGCACCCGGCACGTCCGCCAGGTAGAGAAAGCCGCTCCAGGATGGCACGGAGGTGATGTCGGCCGTCCACCGCGTGTTTGGCTCGTCCGCGACGAACTGGCGCTCCATGCGGTCCGGCGCCAGCGGAGCGCTCGGCTCCCGAACCGTCGTGACCACATGGCGACGACGATGACAGCCGACGACCCCGGCAGCACGCATCAGCCGAGCCACGCGCTTGCGCCCGCAGCGGGCACCTCCCGCTGCCAGCTCTGCATGGACCCGTGGTGCACCATAGGTCCGCCGGCTTTGCTCATGAATGCTCCTGATCCGCTCGGTCAGCACGGCGTCCTCCCGTGCGCGCGCCGACGGCTCGCGTTTGCGCCATGCGTAAAAGCCGCTGCAGGAGACGCGCAGCACCCGACGGAGCATGACGATGGTGTGATTGACCTTCTCTCGCTCCACGAACAGATACCTCACCTCGGGTTCCTGTCCGGTCTCCTTGGCGAAGAAGGCCGCGGCTTTTAGGAGGATCTCTCGCCCTTCGCGGAGCGTCTTCACCTCGCGACGGAGGCGTCGGACCTCTTCGGTTTCCTCGGTGGTGAGGCCATCGTGACGGACTCCGTCATCGATGTCGGCCTGCTTGATCCATTCGCGCAAGGTCTCGGTGGTTACCTGCAGCTCTCGGCCGAGCTGGGCCAGCGATTTGCCGCTGGTTCGGATGAGGCGCATGGCCTCGGCCCGAAACTCCGGCGGATAGGGGGCGTGACTCTTCGGCATCGGTACATCCTTCCGGGATCTCTCGACCCCAAGCATCAGGGTGTCTACCGAACCGGGTCACGTCCACGACTCAGGCCGCACTCGATTCTGGCTCCGGCAGCAGTCTGCCCCCCACGCAGCCGCCGGCTGGGGGCGTGTCAATCGGGCCATGACATGTCGCTCCCGCCCATTGCCGCTTGGCTGTTCCGGCTGGACCAGCTCCGTAGGGACCACCCACCCGCCTGAGCGCCAACTGGCGGCCCGGGAAGTGGTAGGAGTCTTTGTCTCGAGTGACGGAGATTATCAAGAACCAAGCGCTGGCTGGTCAGTAGCCGGTCTGTACTCGAACCAAGAGGACCGGGCAGGGTGCCCGACGAACGACGGCCTCCGCGACGCTGCCCAGGAGCATCCGATCGACCCCGGTCCGGCCATGGGTCGTCAAGGCAATGAGGTCAACTCCGAGCTCTCGGGCCCGGCGGAGGATTACATCACTCGCCGGCCCTACTGGGTACTCGCTCTCGACCGACAGGCCAAGCGCTTCGAGGTGCCGCTGCACGGCGGACAGGTACGCAACGGCGTCCCGGCGGATGTCGTCAGCGCCGCGGGCCGCGTCGGTGGCCGGCAGCTCCGCACGTGTGGCTGGTGCGGATGCTTCGGCCATTACCGGAACCTGAACCGGCGTGAGCGCCTGGAGGAGGGTGATCCTGGACCCGAACTTCTCCGCTAGCGGCTCAACGGATGCCAGCACACGCTCGGCAAAGCTGGAGCCGTCCAGCGCGAAGAGAATGTGCCCATAAGGGCGATGCACGCGATCCGGCCTCGATGATGGTTGGTCCAGCGTTTCGCCGACGAGTGCCGCATGCCCTGCGCTCCTGGCCACGTCGTCGAGATCCTGACCATCTCGGATCACACCGCCAACGGGCGGGACGTCGCCCTGAGCTCTGTGTCCATACTGCTGCCCTGCAGGCCTCAGTGGGCCGACACCCTGGTGGAGCACCGCGATCCCGGGCGGAGCCGAGGGCGCCAGGAGGACAGAAGCGGCGAGGCGCGTCGTGGCAACTGCGATGCGTTCGTCAGCCGCTCCGTAATAGACGTCGATGCGATGATCACGCACGTCAACCGCGGTCGGGAACACGACATTGGGGACGATGCCCTGGAGCTCGCCGGGTTCTTCGGGACGGAGAACCGGCTGGGACGATCGGTAGAGAACGCGCCGCGGATCATCCCGATCGAGCAGCATGACCCCGGACTGATAGGCAAGGCTTCCCGGTGCGGCCTGCAGACCAGCCGACGTCAGCCCGATGACGCCGTGGTAGTACAGCAGCCATCCTTCCTCGGACAGAATCGGCGGGGCGCCCGATCCAATGTGGTGGTGCTCCCAGTTGCCGATCGGCTGAGCGAGGAGTTGGTGGGAGGAGACGTGCGTCAACTCCTGGAGGTCCCCCTTCACACGATCAAGCGGTGCATAGGAGATCCAGATGGATGGCCGCCGGTCGGTAACTCCCGCTGGAACCTGCCACTCGTCCGTCCCGTCAGCGTGGGCGACACGATACATGGGCCGGTGGAGGATGGCGAACGCCGCACGACCCTCCGGATCCGTCACCGGGAGCGGAAAGATCACGCAGTCCTTGTTGTCGCAGCGGTTGAAATCCACGCCATTAGTCACGTCGAAGTGCAGCAGACCGAGGCGATCCCAGGTGTGCAAGTCCCTCGACGCGGCCAGGGCGATGTGTGGTCTATCCGGACCCAATCCCACGTACGTCATGATGTAGGAGTCCAGCAGTGGGATGAAGGTGATCCTCGGGTCCTCGACGCCGCCGGCACCAGGACCCGCGAGCTCGTAGGGTTCCTGCGGCTCCAACACAAGACCCAGTCGCTCGACACTCGTTGGATCACCCGCGAGGTTGAACTGGACTGCGGTCATCGCGATCCGGGAGTAATTACCCGCGGCCACCACGCGTGGGAACAGATACAACTCACCGTCCCGCGATCGTGCCGAGGCAGGGTTCAGGACGCCCCAGGCTTCCTCGGGCCGATTGGGGTCTGGGGTCATCACAACGCCGGTGCGTCGCAGGTCGAGTAGCTGCTCGACCGACCGAGATATGCCCGGCAATTCCGACCGGCCTACCTCCACACCGGGCGGCGATGGCTCAGCTATGGACCAGCGGTGAGACATCTCCGACTCGGTCATGAGCGATCCCTCCTCTTCTCACAAGGGCCCGGGCAGAGAGGGAGGAGCTGTCGTCCTCCCTCTCTGCCGCGCACTCGCTGGAACGTGTCTCCTCAGGGCTGGACCGAAGCAAGCTCCGGGTTTCGCAGCTGGACAGCTTGATACGTCTCGTTCGGGGCCTCCTCGAAGACGGCGTACTGGGGCTGCTCGCATACTCTATCCATGCCGCGGTCAATCCAGATTAAGCCGAGATCTCGAGCGAAGTTGTCAAACTCTGATTCTCTGTCCCACTCGCTCAGTACAACGCACTCCGCTTCGTCATGCCGATTGAAAAGCAGGTGAAACTGGCGGCAGGCCGACATAGCTTGCGCCGCCTCCCGCAACTCCCGCCACAACTCCAACCACGGCTCACGGCAGCCAGGTTGAAGTCGAAAGGTTGTGATCACAGCCACGGGTTTAGAGTCGTCCACAGTAGTCCTCCAGCTGCTTGGTCAAGTGGGTTCAAGAACATGATTCGCTCGATCTACGGTCAGGTTCTCAAGAGCGTTGCGGGCATGCGAGGGGATCACGATGATCGGGCAGGGCAGCTGCTGGATGAGATCATCGGCCACGCTGCCAAGCAGGACACGTGGCAGACCGGTCCGTCCATGACTCGTCATTACGACATGGCCGACGCCTCTCATCATGTGCTCGCTTTCTGGGAGGGCGTGGAGACCATGGGCTCGTGCGTATCGACGAGCGGATGGTCCTCGAGCCTTCCGGCAGCGAGCGCGGGCACCACGATGATGGGACCATGGAGCCGGTGGATGATCTCGTCCGCGACGCTGCCCAGGATCACCCGAGACAAGCCCGTGCGTCCGTGACTCGCCATGATGAGGTCGGTGATTGAAAACTGATCAACGTACTCGACCAGGGTGTCAGGGACCGACCCGAAACCGGCCTCGGCGTACGCTTCAGCGCTGATCGCGACCGCGATCCTTTCGAGATAGACCTGCGCCTCGTTGACCACTTCGTCGGGTGTCTGGGCAACGAAGTCGCCAGGAGTGTACGGCGT
This sequence comes from Chloroflexota bacterium, assembly GCA_036732245.1. GTDB lineage: Bacteria > Chloroflexota > UBA5177 > UBA5177 > UBA5177 > JANWJD01. Next base: position 4,989 of record DAINCT010000181.1, read on the forward strand.
GTCCGTAACCGCATACTGAGGCACCACCTGTACCAGCCAGAGCGGCGCGTTCCACTCCAGAGCCAGTTCCTGTGCTAATGGCAAGGCCTTCTCTGCGTACTTGGAACCATCGAGCGGCACCATGATGCGCCGCTTCTTCCCTCCATCATCCACCGGCGGAGATCCGCTCTCGACATGACGGAGCAAGACCGGCACGGGGCTATGGGCCAGCGCCCGCCAGGCAGTGCTACCGTGAAGCACACGTCCCAACGGTCTCCGCCCGTGTGTGGCGATGGCAATCACGTCGGCTTTGAAGATTCTGACCGCCTCGTCGATGGCAGACGCGGCGTCGGTCAGAACAAACGACCGCGTGCGAACGGTGACTCCTTCGGCGCGCAACTTGTCTGCCTCGTGCGCGAGGTACGTTTCGGCATTCTCGAGGGCCGACATTGACGTGTCTACGAGCATGTCGCGCTCAAGGACCCGCCCACTCGCTTCACGAACCAGGATCAGTTCACCGTCCGTACCGGCTAGTCGGCGAGCATCAGGAATGATGGCTTCCGAGAGCTCTGATCCATCGAGGGGCACGAGTACGCGTCTCATGGTGGTTCTCCTTCGCTTTCCGCCTGGCTCAACGCGAGGCCATCTCAGCACCCTTTCGTCGCTACACGGGCATGAACCCGAACTGGGCCACCACTCGAAGCACATCCACTTCGAAGTGCGGGAGGGTCGTCAAGATGTTCTCCTGCCACGAGGACCGTCGGGACACAACGTCTCCGGATCTGAATCTTCATGACGTCCGCCACTTCTTGTCTCAAGTCCTCTGCTGTGTCTACCATACTCCCCCTAACGGCCAAGGAGAATCAGGCAGAGACCTGATTTTCGAGACTCGTGCGGATGACTCTGCTGTGTGGCAATGTCAATTGCTTGCCCGCGAGAGATCGCGTCATTTCAGTGGGATCGCCGAGTAGCCGAAGATAGCGTTACGTCGGAGGAGACCAGAGCTTTCCCGAACGATCCGCGCTGTCCCGACGGTTGAGGATGATTTAGAATCCGTTCGGGGTAGCAGACTGGAAGGAGAGCGGACTGACGGTTGAGGCAACCCGGTAATGCTTTCCTAGAACATCGGTCATGTAGTCAAGCAGCCTGAGTCGGGGGCAGATGCTGCATGGCATGCAGGTTGTGGACGACAGCGCAGCGCCGGAGTTCAAAGAGGTTCTTGCGGCTGCCGCGGTAGCGAGCCCGACGCCCCTGCCAGCGGCCGATATGTGCGAGGGCATGCTCTACCGGCACGCGCTCCCGCAGCTTGGTTCGGCCCTGTGGTGTCAGTTGCCGTTCACGCAACTCCTGGAGGAGTCGCTCATCGGGATGGATGTGAACGCTGCGGCCGGAGGCGCTGGTGGTACACCGCTCCCGCAACGGAGAGACCTGGCACGTGTCTTCTGGGAAGTGCACGGTTGCATCAGGATGGAAGGGGATGCTCACCTGATTGGGGCAGCGGATGGTGCCGGCCTCCCAGTCGAGCACAAAGGCCGTCTTGGCATAGCGATCGCCGTTGCGCACCGGCCACGCTTTGCAATAAATGGTCAAGTTCTCAGGACGATTCCGGACCAGCTCGCTGGCCAGGTAGCCACGATCGAGGTGGATCTCTCGTAGTTCGATCTCCTGAGCGGTCAGATCGTCCGTGACACTCGCCTCGGGAGCGTTGGCCGGGGTTGATGCCCACTGCCCGAACCAGCCCAGAATCGAGATCGCGCAGGATGTGCCGCTTATAGCCATCAAAGCGGTGGCTCCGACTCTTGCGGCCATGCCGCATCGCCTCGTCCTCGACGCTGATCCGTCGATCTTTGGCCACGCCACGCCGCAACTGCACCACGTTGTCCGGCAGCATCTCCACGTCTTGGTCGCGTACGGTCGCAGCGATGCTGACCGCTGTTCGTGCGTCGTCTGGGCACTCGTCTGCTGATCCAGCCATCCCTCGACGGTGGTTAGTGCTGCGAGCACCTGCTCGAGCGCCACGGTGCGTTCCGCCGGATCATCCCAGTTACAGTCCAGTGTCGCCTTCAGGCTCCGCTCGCCGCCGAGCAGGGGCGTCTGGACCTCGACCGCGACCTCCGTCAGCCCCCGCCCCTGCTGACGAGCAATCACGCCCAGCGCTTTCCGGAGGGCGTGTCCCAGGAGGTTATACGTGTCTTCCACGCGGCCAGCGCCCCAGAGCGGGCTGCTATCCAGCGCAGCACGCAACTGACGACCCCCCACCGCCTTGGTCTCGGCGGCCAACTCTACCGTTCGCTCAATCAGCCGTCGATCCAGCGCGCGCTCGATCAGCCGCTGCCGGAAGGTGACCAAGG
>DAINCT010000182.1:0-7311 GCA_036732245.1 Chloroflexota bacterium
GAGTATACCCTTTGAGCCAGAGCAGCTGGCCCTGGTCGGAGTACAGGTATTCCATCCAGAGCTTGGCGGCATTCGGGTGAGGGGCGAATTTACTGATGGCCTGGTAGTACGGGCCGCCGTAGACGCCGCTCTTTGGGATATTCACGGTGATGCCCATGCCCTGCGCCTTGCCCTGGTCTCGCACGGCGAGGTTGAGATAGTCCCACTTGATCGCCACGGGCGTGGCGCCCTTCAGAATCGTCGCGGTATACGCATCGGCGGGGTTCCAGTTTCCGGCCTTCTTGACCTTCACGAAGAAATCGATCCCAGGCTGGATGTTGTTCAGCGATCCACCGTTGGCCAGCGCAGCCGCGAACACGGCGCCAAATGCATCCCCCGCCGAGGTGGGAGGACCGTCGATGGCAACCATATTGCGCAGAGAGGGACTGAGCAAATCCGACCAATCCTTGGGCGCCTGCTTCACCACGGAATTCAGGGAAAGGAACGACATGGCGCCCCAGTAATCGCCGTAATAGTATCCTGCCGCGTCTTTCAGCGACTTGGGTATGGTGCTCCAGGTCGATACCTTGTACGGCTGGGAGAGTCCTGCTTTTTTCCCTTCCTGGGCGATCGAGCCAGTGACATCGACAGCATCCGGTCCACGACTCTGTCCTTTGAGAGTAACGATCGATTGGTTTTCCTGCGCCGACGTATCATCGGGAGCCGAATTAGTCAGAGTGAGACCATATTTAGACTGGAAACTGGACATGATCTCGCCGTAGTTTGCCCAATCAGGCGGAAGGGCGATGGTGTTTATCGCCCCCTCTTGCTTCGCAGCGGCGATGAGCTTGGCCAGGCTCTTGGAAGCATCCAGCTCGTGAGCGGATACACCGTCGGCTTCGGCGAGAGCGAGCAGGCTGGAGATCGACCCCAGACTTGCCAGCCCCGCTCCGCCCAGGAGTCCGCGCTTGAGCGCCTCACGCCGGCTGATACCTCTGGGGGTCGGGTTTGAGTGAGAGTCGGAAGTCTCCACTGGTTCCTCCTAATTGGATATGCAAATTACATCATGTCGGCATATCTGTAAGCGAGAGTGTATCAGGATGTACGCGGGTTGTATAGATGCCGCATTGTTTGCCACCCTGCGCCCCGGCCGTCGACTCGAACTCTCAACACTCGATTTCATGCGCAGACGCAGGCTGAGTGGGATTGAGGGACGAGAGTTGCAGCAGACCCATGCGACCCTGGGAGAGCCACGTCAGATCGCCGTGTCGACCCTTTCGGCCCGAATCGCCTTCACAACTACGTCATGGAAGCGGCGCCGCATTCCGGTAATAACGGTACGGTCTCCCACCGTTGGATAAACCCGATTGGTCAGCAGAACGGCCACCAGGTCGAGATCCGGATCGATCCAGACGGAGGTACCGGTGAAGCCGGTGTGGCCGAAGGCCCGACTGCTCAACTCGTTGCCGGCAGATGAGAGGGTTGAGTCGGACTCATCGCGAGAGGGACGATTGATCTGCCACCCCAGGCCCCGCGCCTCGTTGAGGCGCTCCGTCTGATCCGACGTGGCGTCCTGGACGATCCACTCCGGCAACACGCGGCCTGCGCCTCCGCGGCCGGCGTCCAGCCACATTTGCCCCAACACACCAACATCGTGCGCAGTCCCGAACAATCCGGCGTTTCCACTGATACCGCCGAGTGCGTACCAGGCGTTACCGTCATGCACGGTGCCCGGGAGGCAATCCTCGCGCCATCCTTCGAACTGCAGGCCGTCCTGCGCAACCATCGCTTCCTCGTACCGGTTACCTCGTTCGGTCCGGGCACATCGAGCGGCATCGACCTGTGAACCGTACCCGGCATCTCTCACACCCAAAGGCGCGAACAGCAATTGTGAGGCTGCTTCGTCCAGTCTAGAGTCGCTGAGCTCCTCGACCAGCCGCCCAAGCACGATGAAGCCGGGGCAACTGTAAACGACCTGCGAGCCGGGCGCACATTCCGGTTCGGTCGCCGCAATAATCCGCACGACGTCGCGCCGATTTTGGGTGTAGACGTACAGGGGAAGCCAGGCGGCCAGGCCGCTGGTGTGGGTGAGAAGCTGTCGAATGGTTATCCGGCCATCCGCGGGGGCCGCCATGGCAGGGAGATATCGGCTTACCGGATCATCCAGCGCGATCCGCTTCCGGGCAACCAACTGCAATACCAGCGGCGTGGTGGCCAAGGGTTTCGTCAGGGACGCCAGGTCGAAGATCGTGTCCAACTGCATGGGTCGACGTTCCGGCTCCAGCGCCGCCCAACCGAATGCCTCGTGGAATATGGTCGTTCCATGCCTTCGCACCAGGGCGACACCCCCTGGTATCTCGCCCGCGTGCTGTGCGGTATGAAGCAGATCCTCGACCTCACGGAAATTGTTGCCGTCACGGTGCAACTTCAACCCGACTTCCTGTCGACACGTGTTTGCTCGATTGCCCCCTGGACGCTACCATCACTCGCCATGAGGCGGCGTCGGGCTGCCTCCGCCTCGATCCCGGCCAGCGCCGTCACGATCGCGACCTTGAGTTCACCGTTGCTTGCCGCCAGGAGCCCCCGCGCCGCGGCCTCATCCAGACTCGTCGCGGCACGCAGAATGCGGATCGACCGGTCGCGCAACTTCGCGTTGCTCGCGCGCATGTCTACCATCAAATTGCCGTACGTCTTGCCGAGCAGGACCATCGTACCGGTGCTCAGCATGTTGAGCACCATCTTCTGAGCGGTTCCGGCTTTCAACCGAGTCGACCCGGCAAGTACCTCGGGACCGACCACCGGTTGAATCATGATTTCGACCAGGTCGGCCAGCTTCGTATCACGATTGCATGACAGGCCGACGGTCAATGCGCCCTGGGCCGCAGCATACTCCACCGCCCCCAGGACGTACGGCGTGCGTCCACTGGCCGCGATGCCGATCACACAGTCGGCTGCGCCCACTCGCAATTCCTCCAGATCAGCCCGACCTGCCTCCCGGCTATCTTCCACGGCCTCGATCGAGCGCGTTAGAGCGGCAGTCCCGCCCGCGATGACACCCACCACCAATTCGGGAGGCGTGTTAAACGTCGGGGGGCATTCCGCCGCGTCGAGTACACCCAACCGACCGGAAGTACCTGCACCCACGTAGACCAGCCGCCCGCCGCGCCGGAGCCGGGCCGCAATCTCCGTGATGGCGTGTGCAATCTGGCCGACCTCCGCTCGAACCGCAGCCGCCACGGTCGCGTCCCCGTCATTCATCGTTTTGACGATATCGAGCGCATCCATACTGCTCAGATCGACGCTATTCGGGTTGATGCTCTCAGTCGTCAATCCGGTCAGCGAGCTGTCGGCGTCGGAAATCAAAGATCGAGTGCTCCTCCAGCCCTATTGTTTCAAACGTACCAGGCGGTCGGGCGAAGCGCTCGAAGTTTCCCGTTGCTGCCATTCGGCCGCCATTTCGGCGACAACCCGGCTCAACAGAGCCTGATAATTCTTGCCCGGCACCAGTTTTCCCAGGGTTACGGCCCGGCGCGCCCCCGTACAGCCGGGTATGTTCGTGCTTCTGCCGTGAATGCCATCGTATCCCAGCAGCGCGAAGGCGACGGCCTCTTTCGCCACCGCGGGCACGCCGAATTCATCATGCATGCGAACCCGAACGTCGCGGAGACGCTCGCGGAGCTGATCGACGAGAAACGAGTTCCTCGCGCCGCCGCCGGCCAACACGACCTCGTTGAGATTCGCCGGTCCGAACGCTCGATACGCGCGCGCAATGCTTTCGGCAGTAATGGCGGTGAGCGTGGCCATCGTGTCTTCCGGCGATAGCCCGCCTCTTTCGGCGCGCACGATGAATGCGGCGGCAAAGGAGTCGCCGAAGAGTTCGCGTCCCGTCGCTTTGGGCGGTCGCATCACGAAGTACGGGTGCGAGAGGACCTCTTCCACCAGTTGGGTCTGCACTCTTCCTCGTCTGGCCATGGCCCCGTCAGCATCGAACTGGGCCGTTCCCTGCGAGAAGTGACGGGCGCCATAGTCAATGAGCACGTTCCCCGGCCCGGTATCAAAGGCATACGCGTTCTCTACAGCCCGGGTCGCGGGGATGAATGTCACATTCCCGATGCCGCCGATGTTTTGCAAAGCACGCGCGGTGCCGCGTCCACCGAAAAAGAGGGCATCGAAGTACGACACCAGCGGAGCACCCAGTCCCCCAGCAGCCACGTCGGCCACCCGGAAGTCGGCCATGACGCTCACTCCCGTCCGTTCCGCGATGTCGGCCGGCTCACCCATCTGCAACGTGGAGCGAACGTGCTCACCATCGTTCAGGTAATAAATCGTCTGACCGTGGGACGCGATCAGATCGATATCCTCGATCCGCAATCCCTCATCCCGCAGCGTCGCAAGCACTGCATCGGCAAAGGCTGCACCGAGCACCACATTGAGCTCGGTCAGGTCCGCCAGGTCGGCATTCTGCCGGTCGAGCATGGTCAACAACCGCTGCCGGAGGGAAGGGGGCATGGGCTGTTCCTGGAAGCACCGCAGCGTCATCTCCAGCGTCTTTGGTTCGGTATCGGACACCGGCGTGAAGTCGCAGACGGCGACGTCGATCGCATCTACCGAGGTGCCGGAAATCAGTCCAGCGACACGCATCGACCCGCCAATCTCAAAGTCATTCATGGGCACCTGGTTTCCCCCACCCGTTGCACCGATTAACGAGAATGGGCATCGAGGTCTCGTTTCACATAGATCAACTGATCGACGCTTGGCTCCAGCCAATGTGGCAACACGCCGACTCGTTCATAGCCGTGACGTTCGTAGAACACCTGCGCGCCCGTGTTCCAGTCGGTGCAGAGCAGGAAGGCTCGATCTATCTGCCGCTGCACGAATAGCGCTTCGGCTGCATCCAACAGGCGTGTGCCGATCCCGCGACCGGTGAGCCGCTGGCGGATCCCGAACAGGCGAATGTAGCCGTGATCGCCAAATGTCCCGTCACTCAAGAGCGCGAAACCCACAAGTACCCGATCATCGTCCTCGGGGAACTCGGCGATCAGCCCGTATTCGCCGCGATCCAACAGGCGTTCGATGCGGCGATTGTGCTCCACCCGATCGCGGTCACCCCACAGCGCGTGCTCGCTCATCAGGTCGGCCACGGCAGACGTGTCCCGCGGCCGAAGCGGTCTGAGCACGAGGTCTATTGCGTTCATCCGGCTACCTTCCACCCGGTTTCGTCTCACGTGGGGGGCAAACCTGGTTCACTCGAGCACGGTCGCCACGAGCCCCTATCGAACGGCGGCTTCCTGCAAGCGGCGCGTGCGGGGATCGAGCGCGTCACGCAGCCCATCACCCACCAGATTAAAGCCGAGCACCGCCAGCATGATTGTGAACCCTGGGAAGATGGACAGCCAGGGATCGAGCGTCATGAGTTGGCTACCGCCACTGAGCATGGTGCCGAGATCGGGTTGCGGCGGTTGTAGACCCAGCCCGAGGAAGCTCAAAGCGGTTTCGGTGAGTAACGCCCAGGAGAGGGTCAACGTCACCTGGACGACGATCACCGACATCACGCTCGGTAGCATATGACGGATCAGGATCCATCGTGCGGGCACACCCATAGCAAGGGCGGCCTGCACGAACTCCCGCTCGCGCAGCGTCAAAACCGGTCCGCGCACGATCCGCACGAACATCGGCATATAGACGATAGCAATGGCGCCGATGAGCTGGTACACCCCTGCTCCGAGGGCGGCGATAATGGCCAGCGCCAGGAGCACCGGCGGAAAAGCGAAGAAGATGTCTACGAATCGCATGATGACGTTATCCCAAACGGTGCCAAAATAGCCGGCTGCCAGACCAAGCGCTGTGCCGACCACCATCGCAAGCAGCGAGGACGGCAGAATAATCTCCAGCGATATGCGAATCCCCACCAGGATGCGCGTAAATTGATCCCGGCCGAATTCATCAGTGCCCATCACATGCTGAGCACCGGGTGCAGCCAGTTGCTCGCTGGTCGCGATGTGCAACGGATCGGGTAAGAACGGGAGAAAGCTGGCAACGGCCGCCAGGAAATAAAGACCGAGTAGCACGAAGCCGATCGTACTTGCCGGCCCCGCGACGGCACGTCGGAATCGGAACGACCGACTCGGTCGTTCCACTAACTCCTCAGAGGACGCGTCGGCGTCAGGTTTGGCTGATTCGAGGGTCGGCAAGACCATAGAGCACATCCGCCAGTAAGTTGGACAACACAAACGCGAGCGCGATCACAAGCACCGAGCCTTCCACCACCGGGTAATCACGCCCGAGAATCGAGGTGAGGAGTAGACGCCCGATACCGGGAATGTTGAAGATCTGCTCGATGATCACAGCACCAGTGAGCAGGTAACCCGCCATGACGCCAATCGTGGTGATGATAGGGATAACCGCGTTCCGCAGCACATGCTTCGACACGACCAGCTTGAACGGCAGCCCCTTGGCACGCGCGGTGCGCACGTAATCTTCCGTCAGTACGTCGAGCACCGCGGAGCGCGTCATTCTCATGATCGACCCCGCGACCGAGATGCCGAGCGCGATGGCGGGCAAGACGTTCTGCTGGAGATTGAGTGAGGGATTGTCGGTCAGGTTGGCGTAGGACTGTCCGTTCGGCAACCAGGGAATCTTGGTCGAAAACAGGAGAATCAGCAGAGTCCCCAGCCAGAAGTTCGGAATCGAAAGTCCGATCAAGCTGAAGATACGAGACCCTACATCGGGCACGGAATTGGGACGAAGCGCTGAGATCGTGCCCAGCGGCAGGCCGATGAGAAGCGCGACCACCAGTGCCCAGAACGCGAGTTCGGCCGTGATCGGAATGCGAGAAAGAATTAGTTGAAGCACCGGAGTTCCGGTAAGCATGGAGACCCCAAAATCGCCGTGCGCCACCAGGGAAATCCAGATGAAGTACTGTTTCCAAATCGGCACGTCCAGTCCGAAGTATCGCTGCAAGATCGCCACCTGCTGTGACGTCAAGCCAACAGAAGTGCCGATGCGGTAATCGATCGCCGAACCGGGAATTAATCGGATGAGGACGAACGTCAGCACCGAAATGCCGATCAACGAGAAGAGTGCGAACAGCAAGCGCCGCGTGACGAAGGTCAGCACGATAGCCCGGAGCGAGGCCTAGCTAAGCCACACGTCGCGCAGGCCAACCAGCGAATGGTTGGCCCGTGGCACGAAACCCTGGACCTTCGTCTGCATGATCGAGTAGAGGAAACCCGAGTACAGCCATATGAACGGCGACGCGTCGACCAGAATTTTTTGCGCCTTATCGTACGCGGTCTTCCTGACGCTGAACTTGCTGGAGGCACGCGCCTTGAG
>DAINCT010000183.1:0-2883 GCA_036732245.1 Chloroflexota bacterium
GGTCATATGGGAGACATCGTGGTTCAGAGCCCCCGCGCGGTGATGACTGGGACGGGAATTGCTGTGGAACGCGCGCGCGGTCACGCCCCCTATAGAACCGTTGCGAGCGTCGTGGTCCTGGCCTTATTTGCGACGACTGTGATATCGCTGGTGAAGCCGGGATCTGTCACTCTCTCCCACAACCAGGTGGTGAACGTCGCGATCGCTACCGCCTCGCTACTGGTGGCGCTGGGAGCTGCTTTCTTCCTTGTGACTGACTTTCTGTTGTACGGCAAGCTGGCCAGTTTCTATTTGGGCTACGCGTTCCTCGTCTTCGGCGGAGCCAGCGCCGGTTCGGGTCTCCTTCCTCTGTTGCTGGGCTGGAACAGGCAGATGCACTTTGTGCCGTACGGCTGGGCGCTGCAGCGCGTGGTGGGCGCCATGTTCTTGTTCGCAGCCGCCTTGCTGGTAGATAGGCGCGTGTCCCAGGGCCGAAGGTGGCGCCTTGTTCTGGTCGGAGTCACCTTGACCTGCACCCTCGTGGTCTCCGGCACCTTGGGCATCTCTCTGGCCACCGGCTCGGCAGTGCCGCGAGGCTTCCAGACCGTATTGCAGATGACGTCGTGCATCCTGTTGTTTGGCGCCAGTATCTTGTTCTGGAGATCTCCCCGAGAAGAGGAAGGTTCCCACTGGTTTGTATGGCTCTCCATCTGCTTGACCGTCGCCGGCTTTGCGGAGCTTCAGTACGCATTCCATCCTTATGAGCCTCGGACCGTACAGTTCGGAGATTTTCTGCGACTCTGTTTTTATACGGGTCTGCTTTTGACCCTCGGCGTGGAATGGAGCCGGGGCTACAAGCGACTGCAGCTCCAAGCAAAGGAGCTTGAAGCACTCCACTCGCTCATGACGCCTCCGAGCGTGCAAGACCTACCATCCATCATCAAGCACGTCGTCAGCGTGGTCAGCCGTTCTCTGGGCGTGAATGCGCGCGTCGTGGTAAGCGAACGTGGGGAACCCCCCCCCGAACTCTTTGCAACGCAAATGATCCATTTGGAGGAACGCGTGCCGGGCGACGGTTCCGAGGCCCGCCGAGTGGTCGTGGCTTTTGAGGACAGGCCCCACGGCATGACTGCGTTTGGAGTTCCTCTCACTGCGGGCGAGCGACGGCTTGGCATGCTGGTTGTCGATCGCGGGGAGGCTGGTGAGTTCAGCGACGAGGACGTTCGACTTCTAAAGTCGTTTGGAACGCAAGCGTCCGTCCTGCTGGAACGCAGCCTCCTGTACGAGGAAGTCGCGGCCGGAGCGGTACTGGAAGAGCGATCTCGGTTGGCACGAGAAATTCACGATGGATTGGCTCAGCATCTGGCTTTTCTGAAGATGCGGGTAGCATGGTTACAACGTTCGCCGGCCAACCTCGATGTGAGTCATTTGGTCGACATCGAGGGAGTGCTCGGGACCGCCCTCGCCGAAGCGCGGCAAGCCATCACGACTCTGCGTATCGCGCCCGTCGGTACCACCACTGCGGACTCTATCGCGACGTACTCTGAGGAATTCGGTCAGGTCTCGGGACTGACAGTGGAGGTCCATGTGGCCGATGCAGTGCCCGAGATTGGACCCAAAGCCCGCGTCGAACTTCTGCGGATAGTCCAGGAAGCTCTAAACAACGTACGTAAGCATGCCCATGCACAAAACGTGAGCGTTCGAATCTCGCCGTCTGAAGGCGGCCTGGAGGTGATTGTGCACGACGACGGCGTGGGCTTCGTGGTGGAGCACGATTTTGAGGGACACTTCGGGATGGACATCATGTCGGAACGTGCGCAGTCAATCGGTGGTCGATTGCAAGTGACGTCAGGGACTCACGCCGGTACCGACGTGCGAATTACCGTTCCTGTGGCCGACCAGGAACCTGTAAGCATTACCGGATAAACTGCCTACGTCACGACCTTTTCCGCTTCGACGATGCGTTGCAACAGCCCGGCGGACCCAGAATCGATGCGTCGGAGGTCTTTGCGACGAGCTTCGAGTTGGCCTCTCAATAGTGCTGCGGCCACATCGGTCTGGGTTTGCTTCAGATCGGTCTCCAGGGCCGTAACCTCCGCTTCGATTCTCCTCCGAGCTTGAGCTGTGCGTTCGGCGAGAAGACGCAGGTGATCGAGCCGTTTGCGTGCGATCACGACGTATGCCTCGTGTTGCTGTTTCGATGCGACCGTAGCGCGGTCCCACAGGTCGCGCGCTCGAACTCGAAGTCGCTTCATCGCGCCATGTGACCCCTCGGCACTCTTCGCCAGCTCGTGAAACTCTTTGATTTGGCCCTTCGCGGCACGTGGATTGCCGCGCTTCATCGCTTCCTCCGCTCGCTCGAGTACCGCGTTAAGTGCGTCCTCGTTCCGGCTCCAAAACTCATTGAGCTTCGTCCACGCGGTTTGATTGGCCCTTTGCCACTGCTCCCAGACCCGCCCCTGCACCTCGCGGGGAGCCCATGCATTTGCGCTTCGCAGGCCTTCACGAATCAACCGCAAATCGGCGCGCACTTCTTGTATGTGGGCAATGGTGTCAGCCTCGGCGAGAGATTCTTCCGACAATCTTAGCCGGTCGGCGGTATCAGCCAGCCCCGACCTGGCCGAAACTCGACGACGGTCGTATTCAGTTCGAGCCCGCATCAGGAGTTCCCGCAGGTGCTGGTCTACCGCCCCTCGTTCCAGCGGGCCGAGCGTTTCGTCATTGTCGATCTGTCGGCCCATTTCATGGGCGCGCCTGAACAAAACATCGAACTGTGGCTTCGTCTCCGCTGCAATCAATTCGCCCTCGAGAACCGATACTGCTGACGCTGCTTCATCGATGCTGGAAATCGTAGCCGGCGCGTCCTCAGACGATTCCAACAATGCGTCCACGTTGGTTGCGGCC
>DAINCT010000183.1:2983-7302 GCA_036732245.1 Chloroflexota bacterium
CCGTCCTCAGACGATTCCAACAATGCGTCCACGTTGGTTGCGGCCCCGTCCTCAGACGATTCCAACAATGCGTCCACGTTGGTTGCGGCCCCGTCCTCAGTCGGTTCCAACAATACTTCCAGGTTGTCGGCACTGGGAGCACGTCGATAAGACCTTATCCGACTTCGGCGCCGCCACTACCCCAGTGCCCCCTCGATAATGTGTTCAGCTTCCGTGACAGCCACCTCCTGACGGTCGTCGCTGGAGAGTTCCACGCTCTTATACAGCGCGAGTACGTGATGGCGGTCGGTTACGGCATATCCCACGCTTACCACTTCGTCCGCAAACTCGTTCAGATGTGCTTCCATATCACGCGTGAGGGATTCTATCTCACGCGACGATGCCGTCCATGTTTTGAACATGCTTTACCGACTCCTTTAGCGTGTTTCCCTCATGGTATAGCGCGCTCTTACCTAAACGAGCGCGCACCTACCCGTGCACGAGGTCAACCCCGTGGAGTTCATATACTCGCTAGGACGTGTGAGTACCAGAAGGAGGTATGTCGTGCAAGAAACGACGCTATCGAATTACGTGCAAACGCTCTATGGTGGTGAGGATGATGTACTCCGCGCTATGCGCGCGGAAGCAGAAGAGCACGGTCTCCCGGCCATCCAGGTGCCCTTTGAACTCGGTCGCCTTCTGCAGGTGCTTGTAATGCAAAGCCGCGCGCGCCGAATCCTCGAAATTGGAACTCTCTTCGGCTATAGCACGGTCCTGCTCGCGCGCGCGCTTCAACCCGAAGGTCGGATTACAACGCTGGAGCTTGCGCCGAAGCACGCCGAACTGGCTAATTCCAGCTTTAGGCGTGCCGGGGTTGAAGAGCGTGTCGAAATTGTGGTTGGACCGGCAGTCGAATCGCTGAACCGCCTGGCGGGCCAGACATTCGACTTCGTCTTCATCGACGCCGACAAGGCGTCGTATCCTGCGTACCTCGAGCACGCCTTGCGCCTGACTCATGCCGGTGCCACTATTGTCGCCGACAATGTTTGGCGCGACGGAGCCGTAATCAGTCCCGCGGCGGGCAACGCCGACAACGAAGGATTGTCCGAGTTCAATCGAAACGTGGCGTCCAATCCTCGCCTTCTGACGGCCGTTATTCCCACGAGAGACGGACGTGATGGAACGAGCGTGAGCGTAGTCCTCCCATGATGGCCGCGGTGTGTTGTTGTGGCACGCGGTTTGCTCTGTACAGGTAACCATCTTCGGGAGGACGACCATGTTTGCGCTGCCCAATCCGTCCGTCGCACTGTCGCCAATTATCGTCACCGTTTCGATTGGGCTAGCCGTTGCCGTTGCGTTTACCGTCTTTCGCGCGTTGACCGCGCATTCCCAAGGAGCTTCGTCACAGGACACTCCGGAGCAACCGGATGCACGAAAGTGTCGGTATTGCCGTCGCGGTACCGCGATGCTGCGTGAAGAATCCGTGCGTCTCGACGGCGAAGACCTGATAGGTGTCCGGTGCTATGTGTGCTCCAGTTGTGGACTCCCACAATGGTTGGTCGAGCGCCGGGGTATCAGCCCGCACGTGCGATAAGTTCCTGTTGCACTGATTCCAGTCCGACCATGTCGGCGAGTGGTGCTGCGCCCCTGGCCGGACACGGCCTGTACGATCCAGCGCACGCCCATAGCTCGGTAGAATAGCTCGCGATGTCGGTATTCTGGCCGGTCGGGGGTGGCGTGTGACCGATCTCGATGAATTTTTGGAGCAGCTCTCGTCGGCAAGTCCGGTACCGGGAGGCGGGAGTGTGGCGGCTTTGCAATGTGCCCTGGGTGCATCCTTGCTGGTCATGGTCGCCAATCTCACCCTGGGACGAAAAAGGTACGCAGAAGTGGAAGAACGAGCATCCTCGATTCGTGAGGAAGCACTGGCTCTCCGCTCGCGCGCCGTTCGTCTGGCGGATGAGGACGTGGAAGCCTACGGACGGGTGGCTGGCGTGCTCGACCTGCCGCGTGACACAGACTTTCAGAAATCCGAGCGCCGCGAGCGTATGCAGGCAGCGCTGAAAGGCGCGGTGGAACCGCCGCTTGCGACCATGAGCGCAGCCGCACGCATCCTCGAATTGGCGGCAGATTTGATGGTGATCGGAAATCAATCCGCGATCAGCGACGTTGGGACGGCGGCGGGGGCTGCACGGGCCGGCTTCGGAGCTGCTTTGCTAAACGTCGAGATCAATCTCGCGTCTATTTCCGATACGGAATGGGTTGAAAATGTGCGAGCCGAAGTCGCGGCTTTCCCACGCGTCGAAGACCGCGCCGCCTCCATCGCGGACCACGTCCTCGCTGCGATCAGGAGCTAGCGGGTGACGGCGGAGATTCTCGACGGTCGAAAGATTTCCGCACTGGTACTGGACGGCGTGAAGCAACGGGTGCAGGGATTGGAGGAGAGTGGAATCCATCCAACCCTGTGCTTTGTGACGATCGGCGAGTCTGAGCCGGCCTTGATGTACGTGTCGCGCCTCGAAAAGCTGGCCGGCCGCGTGGGTATCTCAATATGTCGAAAATCCCTGCCACTTGACGTTTCGCTCGGGGACCTCGACAGCGAAGTAGCGACTCTCAATGCCGACGACCATGTGGACGGCATATTGGTACAAATGCCGTTGCCGCAACACTTGACCGCCGTCGATCTGTCGATGATTATCGACGCTCGGAAGGATGTGGACGGACTAACCGTGCACAACGCCGGTAAGCTGTACCTGGGCATGTCGGGACAGGTTCCGTCCACGGCCCTCGCCATGACCCACATATTGCACGTAAGTGGCATCGATCCCATGGGGTTACACGCCGTTGTGGTGGGACGGAGCAACGTTGTCGGGCACCCGGTAGCCGAGCTCTTGCTCCAATGCGACGCGACCGTGACAGTTGCGCATCGCACCACCAGGGATCTGGGTGCAGTCACCCGAGGCGCCGATATTCTGATGGTGGGCGCCGGCGAGCCCCATCTCATCACGGCGGACATGGTGAAGCCCGGCGTGGTCATCATCGACGCCGGAATCAATCCCACCGAGTCCGGGGTGGTCGGAGACGTCGACTTCCAGGCGTGCCGGGAGGTGGCGAGCGCTATCACCCCCGTGCCTGGCGGAGTAGGACCGGTGACGAATGCGATCGTCTTGCGCAACCTGGTCGATAGCGCCGAGCAGCGATTTGGCTGAAGCGTGGCGTCCGAAATGGGGCTCCCGCACCATGATCATGGGAGTGATCAACGCTACACCTGACAGCTTCAGCGGCGACGGAATCGCCGGTGATCGTGAAGCCATACTTCGACGCGGACGGCAGCTCCTGCACGAGGGCGCGGATCTGGTCGATGTCGGCGGTGAATCCACGCGACCGTCCTTCGTTCCTGTGCCCCTGGAGGAGGAGTTGGCGCGTGCACTTCCTGCCATCAGGCTGCTCGCGGAGCGCACCCCGCTGCCGCTTTCCATCGATACCACCAAAGCCGAGGTCGCGCGGCTCGCGGTCGAGGCAGGCGCGTCGGTGGTCAACGACGTGTCGGGACTCCGGGATGACTCGATGCTGGATGTCGTGGCAGGGAGCGGATGCGGCCTGGTGCTCGTCCACAACTTCTCGGCTGCCGGCCAACCAGACGTTACCTCGTTTGTGGTAGCCGGCCTTGCCAACCTGGTGCAGCGGGCAGTGCGCGCGGGCGTCGCGGCACATTCTCTGATCGTCGATCCTGGGCTCGGGTTTGGTAAGACCTGGCGGCAAAATCTCGAGCTTCTGGACCGCCTTGCGGAATTGAAGTCGCTCGGTCTCCCAATATTGATTGGACCGTCGCGCAAAGCGACTGTGAGTCGTGTATTGGGCGTAGGCATCAACGACCGCCTCGAGGGAACGGCTGCACTGGTGGCGGTGGGTATCGCGCACGGGGCCGACGCGGTGCGGGTTCACGACTGTCTTCAGATGCGTCGGGTAGCACAAATGATGGACGCGGTCGCGCGAACTGTCTGACGCACACTCACCCCGACCATGGGCTCCGCGGCTGCGCTGCAGGCACTCATCCCTTCACGTATGCGATCTCTTCAGGGGTCCAGTTCCCGTCCATTTCGACGACCCCGAGACATTCAAATAGAGCCCGAGAAAAAGCTTGTTCGATCTTTTCGCGCCGTATTGCCCTACCCGCTGCTTGATCGAGACCGGTCGCGACGTCTTCGAGCTGATGCGCCTCGTCGAAGATCACGGCGTCGTGATCCGGCAGCACGCGAGCCCCGGGATGGGCGGCGCGCAGCGCGCGATCGGCGAAATAGAGATGGTGATTGACGAGGATCAGATCGGCGTTCTCGGCC
>DAINCT010000184.1:0-7277 GCA_036732245.1 Chloroflexota bacterium
TTCTCCCGGCCGCGAGCTTCGCCGAGAAGTCCGGCACCTTCACCAACAGCGAGCGACGGGTGCAGGTGATCACTGAAACTGTGCCGGCTCCCGGCATAGCCCGAGCGGATTGGGAAATCCTGGTCGACCTCTCGCAGTACTTCGACCGACCACTGACTTATACGCTCCCGCAGCAGATATGGGGGGAAATAGCCGACGAAGTTCCGGCGTACCGTGGACTTTCCCGCTCTGAAATCGGACCAACCGGCGTACGGCCTCGCGCGCTACAGCCGGCGTAGGGAGGGAATGAGACACCCGTGTATGCCCTGATTCTCAATATCCCCGGCCCGAACGATGCCGTGGACACAGTCATCGAATCACTGGTGAAAAGCGTGATCGCGCTCGCGCTGCTGCTCGCCTCGTTTGGCTACCTCACGCTCGCGGAACGCAAGATTCTGGGTCGCATGCAGTCTCGTTACGGGCCGAATCGAGTAGGGATCTTCGGAGTCATGCAGCCACTCGCGGACGGACTGAAACTGCTCCTCAAGGAACAGATCACGCCGCGCGAAGTACGCACCGGGATCTACCTTCTGGCCCCCGCCATCTCAATTTTCGTGGCCATTATGGCGTTCGCCATCGTCCCGATCGGCCCACCCCTGCCGTGGCTGGGCAAGGTGCGAGTCCTGGCCGTAGCGAATGTCAACATCGGCATCCTCTACCTACTGGCCATACTTTCCCTCGGCGTGTACGGTATCGTGCTTGGATCGTGGAGTTCGAGCAATCGTTACTCCTTGCTGGGCGGCTTGCGCGCGAGCGCGCAGATGATCTCGTACGAGCTCTCGCTCGGTCTCTCCATCGTCGCCGTGGTTCTGCTGGCCGGGACCTTGAGCCCTATGGGAATTGTTGCGGCGCAAAACCACGCCGGGTTGAGCTGGTTCGTTTTATTGCAACCGCTGGGATTCCTCCTGTTCGTGGTGGGCGGCTTCGCCGAAACCAACCGCGCCCCGTTCGACCTGGCGGAAGCCGAGCAGGAACTGGTCGGCGGCTATCACACCGAATACGCCGGCATGCGGTTCGCCCTGTACTACATGTCGGAATACATCAACATGGTCACGGTGAGTTCGCTCGTCACGACCCTTTTCCTGGGCGGCTGGGTCGGGATTGGGAACGGAATCCTCTTCACCCTCACGACGTCCGCCCCCTGGTTCCAGTTAATCGGCGTCTTCTGGTTCTTTTTCAAGACCCTGGCGTTTCTCTTTTTCTACTTCTGGATCCGCGCCACCTTGCCGCGGATTCGCTACGACCAGCTCATGTGGTTCGGCTGGAAGATCATGTTGCCTCTGTCGGTCGTCAATATGCTCGCGACGGCCTTATATGTATCCTTGAGTTAGTGACTGAGCGACCGCTCGCGGCGCGGCATTTCCGGCGCGTTGCGAGTGTCTATGCGGATGAGGGGAATGTAAGTGGCTCTACTTGAGTTTGCGCGTGGCTTGAAGGTCACGTTTCGGAATATGCTGCGGCCCGTGGTCACGGTGCAGTATCCCGAGGAACGCCGAAACCTGCCCGAGCGTACGCGAGGCCGGCATGCCTTGCACCGGTACGAGAATGGGCTCGAACGCTGCATCGGCTGTTACCTCTGCGCAGGAGCCTGTCCGGCCGATTGCATCTATATCGAGGCCGGCGAGAACACCCCCGAGAATCGGGTGTCGGCCGGTGAACGGTACGCCGAGGTTTACGAAATCGACATGCTGCGTTGTATCTTCTGCGGCTTCTGTGAGGAGGCTTGCCCAACCGGTGCGATCACCCTCGAGCCGATCCTCGACCTGTCAGACTACAACCGCGGCCCACTGATCTACAGCAAAGACATGTTGCTCGACCCGCCCCGCGACCTGGAGCAGCTTCCCGCCTAGGTGGGAATACTCGAACACGAATGAGGAGGGAGCCTCTTGGGCGTTGTTGAAAGCATCGTCTTCTGGGTAGCGGCCGTCTTTGCCGTGATCGGCGGAGTCGGCGTCGTCACGGCCCGCAGCGCCATCTACAGCGCCTTGTCGTTGATCGTGACCCTCGCCCAGCTCGCGGTGCTGTATCTCTTGTTAAATGCGCAATTTATCGCCGCTGTTCAAATCCTGGTCTATGCCGGCGCCATCATGGTGCTGTTCCTGTTCGTGATCACGCTTCTGGGCACGCAGGACTATCCATTCATGACCCAACACCTTCCCGGGCAGCGGCCACTGAGCATCATCTTTGCGGCGTTGCTTTTGGTCAGCATCGTCTTTTTCGTGGGCCAGGCGCCGCACGCCTTGAACGGCCTGCATGGCACCTTCAACAACCAGCTCGCCACCGGCAATGTCGCGGCGTTCGGAGTCGCTCTCTTCACCCAGTTCGTGTTCCCGTTCGAGGGGACGACCCTCCTGCTCATCGTGGCTATGGTCGGCGCGGTCGCGCTCGGTCGGAAGCGCGAAAGGACGGAAGAGTAGTGACCCCTGGTCCCGATCACTTCCTCATTTTGAGCGCGATCCTCTTCATGCTGGGCGTGACCGGTGTGTTGACCCGACGCGATCCGCTGATCATGTTCATGTCGATCGAATTGATGCTCAATTCGGTCAATCTCACCTTCATCACCTTCTCGCACTACCTGAGTTCAGCCGATGGCCAGATCTTTGTCTTCATCGTGATGACCGTGGCCGCCGCCGAGGTCGTGGTCGGCCTCGGACTGATCGTGTCCATCTTCCAGACGCGCGATCGGGTAGACGCCGACGAACTCGACGAGATGCGGGGGTAGCCGGTGCAGCATTTTGTGTGGGGCATCCTGCTCCTTCCGCTGCTCGGATTTGTCACAAATGCTCTGGCGAGCCGCTTTAACAACCGGGCTGTCAGCCTGGTCGGTCCAGGTGTCATCGGCCTGGCATTCGTCTGCGCGGTAGTGGCGTTCGCCTGGCTGCAGGGGCAGCCGACCTCTGGCCGCCACTACGACGATATCGGCTGGACCTGGGCCGTGGCCGGTGCCTTCCACCTGAAGTTCGGACTCTTGTTAGATCCACTGTCCTCGCTCATGACGTTGATCGTCACCGGCGTCGGTTTCCTTATCATGGTCTACTCGGTCGGCTATATGGCCCACGAGGAAGGTTTCCGCCGATTCTTCGCGCAGATGAATCTGTTCATCTTCACCATGCTCCTCCTGGTGTTGGCCGACAACTATCTCTGGCTCCTGGTGGGATGGGGCGGGGTCGGTCTCACCTCGTATCTCTTGATCGGTTTCTATTTCGAGCGGCCGTCCGCCGTGGCGGCGGCTCGTAAAGCGTTCGTCATGAACGTGATCGGAGACTGGGGACTGATGATTGCCATCTTCCTCATGTTCCTCCACTTTGGAGCGGTCGATTACAGCACGGTTTTTAGTCAGGCCCACACACTTCCATACAACGGGCAAACAGCCACCCTCATCTGTCTCCTGCTGCTGGTAGGCGCCGTGGCAAAATCCGCACAGCTTCCGCTCTACACCTGGCTCCCGGACGCCATGGAGGGCCCGACTCCGGTCAGCGCACTGATTCATGCCGCAACCATGGTTACGGCCGGAGTGTATCTAATCGCGCGGTCGTTCCCGCTCTACCAGCAGTCCTCGTATGGCCTCCACACCGTGGCCTTCATCGGTGCGGCCGGTACAGTGTTCGCGGCCGGCATGGGTCTGGCGAATAACGACATCAAGCGAGTGTTGGCCTACTCCACCATGAGCCAGATCGCGTATATGTTCGTTGGTGTCGGCGTGGCCGTCTACTCCGCAGGCATGTTCCACCTGCTCGAACACGCATTCTTCAAGGCCCTGCTCTTCATGTGTGCCGGCGCCGTCATGCATGCCATGCACGACGAACTGAACATTCAGCGTATGGGAGGGCTGCGCAACAAACTGCCCTTCACCTACGCGATGTTCGTCATCGGCTTTCTCGCCATCATTGGCACGCCCCTCTTCTCCGGATTTTTCAGCAAAGAAGACGTAATCGGCGCCGCATATTCGCGGGCGTTACATGGCGACACTTGGCTGTGGCTGGTGTGGGGGCTCACTGTGATAACTTCCGGGCTCACCGCACTGTACATGTTCAGACTGCTGTATCTTGTGTTTCACGGCGAGCCGCGCGATCGCGATCTATACGATCACGCGCACGAGGCATCCTTTTCAATGCGGGTCCCTATGGCGATCCTGGGCGTCCTCTCCGTGATCGGCGGTTACCTCGCGATCCCGGGTGGCTACAACGAACTTGAGGCGTGGCTTTCGCCGGTCTTCAGCCAGTTCGTAGTAAACGGTCCGCGCATCGAGGCGCAGCCGTTTTACTGGGAATCCATGGTCGTCACGCTGGCGGTCACCGCCATCGGTCTCTTCGTGGGGTGGACTGTGTATGCGCGGCGTAGCCCCTCCGCCGAGACTGTCGCTGCCTCGGCTCCGGGGGTGTATCGATTCCTGGCAAACCGCTACTACGTCGATCAGGCATACGATTTTCTGTTTGTGGTCCCGATCAAGTGGTTCAGTAGGATCGTCGGCCGCTATTTCGAACAGGATGTGGTCGATTTCACGGTCGACGGGGTCGGAAAACTGGTCCGCATAAGCAGCGGAAGACTCCGCGTTATCCAGACCGGGTTCGTGCGCAACTATGCCCTGGGCATCCTTTTTGGGGCCGTGCTCGTGGTCGGCTATTACGTCGTGGGAGGGCGCTGAGTATGGCTGCGTCAGTGGTTACCAACGCGCTCGGAGTGCCTGTGCTTTCTCTGGTGCTGTTCCTGCCTGGGGCCATTGCCTTGCTCATCGCCCTCGGCTTCGGCACCGATGCTCAGGCGCGTGTCGCGACGTCGGTCACGGTTGTGGTGAATCTCATACTTGCGCTGTTTCTACTCGCCAAATTCGAGTGGACGGGCGGCACGTATGGCGCCAATTGGGCCTTCCAGTTCGACCACAAACACGACTGGATTTCCAGCCTCGGCATCACGTACTGGATCGGGGTCGACGGCATCAGCGTCTTCCTGGTGGCACTCACCACCCTGATTTTTGCCGTCGCAATATTGGCTGCTACGTACATGATCGCCCTGCGCCTCCGTCTCTTTCTCATGTTCATGCTGTTCCTCGAAACCGCGGTACTCGGCGTGTTCGTGTCGCTCAACCTTTTCCTCTTCTTCGTTTTCTGGGAAGCCATGCTCATTCCCTGTTACTTCCTGCTGGGTATCTGGGGCGAGGAACGGCGCGTGTACGCCACCATGAAGTTCTTGATCTACACCATCGCCGGCAGTTTCCTGATGCTGGTCGGCATTTTCTATCTCTGGGCTCAGCGGGGCACGCTCGACATGGTCGGTCCCAACGGGCTGATCGCGCACCCGGTCAGCAGTAGCGCCCAGACCTGGTTGTTCCTGGCGTTCGGAATCGCCTTCGCCATCAAATTGCCGATCTGGCCCTTCCATACCTGGGCGCCAACCGCCTACGCGGAATCGCCGATTCCCTTTGGCATCGTTCTTTCCGGCATCCTGTCGAAGGCCGGGGTCTTCGGCTTCCTGCGGTACTGCCTGCCGCTGTTCCCGACCGCTTCCCGTCAATTTGCGGCGCTCATCTCCATTCTCGCGATCATCGGCATGTTGTACGCCGCGGCGCTGGCGCTGGTGCAGACGGATATCAAGCGCATCGTGGCATATGCCAGCGTCAGCCACATGAATCTCATGGCACTCGGCATCTTCGCCTTCAATCCCACGGCAATCGACGGCGTCGTGCTGCAGATGATCAATCACAGCATCATCATCACCGGCCTATTTCTTTCCGTCGCCTTTATCGCGTCGAGGACGGGCACGCGCGTTCTTACCGAGTTGGGTGGCCTCGGGCGCGGCCGCCCGTGGCTCATGTGGCTGTTCTTTGTGTTCATTCTGGCCGGGCTGGACCTGCCCGGCATGGGATCGTTTACTGGTGAATTCCTCATCCTGGCGGGCGTGTTTCGTGAGAATGCCTGGTTCTCATCGGTCGCGGCCCTCACCGTCATCCTGGCGGCCTGGTACATGATTCGCTTCTTCCAGGACAGCATGAACGGTCCCGTGACCGCTGCGCCGCAACAGGTCGCGGTCGTGGCCGAGGACCGCGAACAGACCGAATATCAGTATCCGGTGCGGCGTCGCCTTTTACCCGGAGACTTACTGCCGCGTGAGACGATGTTATTCGTTCCGCTGATCCTGTTGGTGCTGTACATCGGCGTACAGCCCGACACGCTGACACGCCGCATGAACCCAACGACCAGCCCGCTCTCGACCCTGGTACAGCCCTCCAGCACAAATCACGCGCTCGGAGGCGGCCGATGATCCCGCTGCTGGTGACCACGATTCCGATTCACGTCACCGCCGCGGACTATGGCGCGGTCCTCCCGGAGCTGGTGGTCGCTGCCGGCGTGCTGCTCATGCTGGTGCTCGATGTGTTCGTACCTCGCGCCCAACGACTCCAGGTGACCACCGCGACCTCGCTGCTGGTCGTGCTGCTGGCGTTCGCCGCCAGCCTGCATCTCTGGACGGCGGGGAGCGCTTCCGCCTTCTACGGCACGATGACGAGCGACCGGTTCGCCGTCTTTTTTGACGCGATTATCCTGTTGGCGGCTGCCCTATCCATCTTGCTGGCGCCGAGCTACATCGCGGTTTCGGAGTTCGATCCCGGGGAGTTTTATGCCTTGTTGCTCGCCTCAGCCGTCGGCATGATGCTCATGGCAGGCGGCACCAGTTTCATGTTGCTCTTCCTGGCACTCGAGCTCCTGTCGCTGTCGTTGTACATCCTCTCCGGCTTCGAGCGTTCTCGACCCCGCTCACAGGAAGCCGGCTTCAAGTACTTCCTGCTCAGTTCGTTCGCTTCGTCCTTTCTGCTGTACGGGATGGCATTGGTCTATGGGGCCACCGGCTCGACGCAGCTCCGGGTTATCAACTTCTGTTTGCACGGCTTGGGCTGCGCCTCGAACGTCGCTTCCAGTCCGCTGCTCTTTGTCGGCATCGGGCTCATGGTCGTCGGCTTCGCTTTCAAGGTGTCGATCGTGCCGTTCCACATGTGGACCCCGGATGTCTATGAGGGAGCTCCGACTCCGGTAACCGCCTTCATGTCGGTCACGACCAAGGCGGCCGTGTTCGCTGCGTTTGTCCGTGTCTTTAACTTCAGCCTGTCGGCCGTGGAGTCGCACTGGTATGGGCTGATCTGGGCGTTGGCCATCGCCACCATGATCGTCGGCAACGTCCTGGCGCTGACGCAGACCAATATGAAGCGCCTGCTCGCGTACAGCGGCATCGCGCACGCCGGCTACATC
>DAINCT010000185.1:0-7270 GCA_036732245.1 Chloroflexota bacterium
GGCGCGCGCCGCGGCGACCGCGCAGTGTGTGGTCGCTATCAAAGCAGAATCGCCTCCTACTGCTCCCACCATCGCGGTGGTGAGTCGCGAAGTCGATATTCCGATGTTTGGTGGGCTCGGCGGTGTGAGCCTGCTTGATGAGCTACTGGCCGGCTCTGCTGGAGCCATGACGGGCTTCGCCATTCCCGAAGCCCTGGTTTCGACCGTCCGTGCCTGGCAAGCAGGGGGATACGAAGCCGCACGCGCTGCCTACCTGCCATGGCTCCCCCTGGTGCTGTTCGAGGCGCAGGAGAAGATCAGTCTCGCTCTCCGCAAGGAGATCCTACGACGTCGAGGAGCCATCCGGGAGGCGCAGGTGCGCCCCCCAGGTGCCCCCATGCCGGCCGCAATGGCAGCTGTGCTCGATGCGCACGTACGCGCCGTCGAGATCCCCGGCATCTCGATTCACTGAGCCTTTTTCCGGGACTATGGCCGCGGTACGGCGGTTGCACCGCTATGAACTATGCGCTCGACACGGTTCCGCAGGGTGCCGACTCCGTCGATCCGGATGACAACCTGGTCGCCTGGTGCGGCGGTGTACTGTCCAGGCGGAACGATCCCTGTGCCGGTCAGTAACCACCCGCCCTGGGGCAGCGAGTACACGGCGTGCAATACGGCCACGAGCTCGCCGATATCACGCACCATCGCGCCGACGGACGTGTCTCCCCTGAACACAACTCGCTCGCCACGCGTAATCGTCATCTCGATCCCCGAGACTGCTGCCGGCAGGTGCCAGGCGAATACGGCCGCGGGACCGATTGAACATGCGGCATCATAGACCTTCGCCTGTGGCAGATACAGCGGATTTTCACCTTCGATGCTGCGTGAACTCATGTCGTTGCCGCAAGCGTACGCCACGATCTCGCCCCATCGGTTGGACAGCACGGCGAGTTCAGGTTCGGGCACATCCCACGTCGAGTCGGAGCGAATGCCCACCTCGCCACCCGGCGCCACGACCCGCCAACCCGCCGCCTTGAAGAACAACTCTGGTCGTGCCGCCTGGTACACGAGTGCATAGAGGTCCTGGGCCTGCGCCTCCTCCATCCTGGCCTCACGACTGCGGCGATACGTCACGCCGGCTGCCCATACCTCTTGAGTCTCGACCGGTGCACTGATTGTGACACCGGCCGGGTCGAGTACGGGTAAGCTGTTGAGCTCAAGACCGTCGATCGCTCCCTGCAGCTCCGTGAGTCTCACCGCGAGTAAGCGATCGAATGACTGCACACGTCCATCCGAGGCGGCCCGCAGATCGTGCAGCCGTCCATGCGTCCAGAGCGCCAGGCTTGGTTGTTCGCCGCCCACCGTGACTCGCAGCAGGGATGGTGTACGGGGTAAGTCGCCGGGATCGACACGCATCCTCAAAAGCCGCAGTATGCTTCGGGCGCGACTCCCCCGGGGCCCGGGAAGATTTCGTCCAGGCGTCGCATATCCTCGGCCGAGAGCGTCATATCGAGCACCTTGACCGCTGCGTCCAGTTGCTCCAGCGTGCGCGGCCCAACCAGCGGCGCAGTAATCGCCGGATTTGCCATGACCCAGGCGAGCGCCACGTCGGCCGGTCGCCGCCCTGTTTCCGCGCAGAATTGCTCGTACTGCTCGATCTGTGTTCGGTGTTTCGCAATGCGTCCCACGGTATCCTGCCGAGCGGTGCGACCCGACGATGCATTCTCGAGGGCACGGCCGCTCAGCATTCCCCCGTACAGCGGGCTCCAGGGAATGAC
The DNA here is from genome assembly GCA_036732245.1 of Chloroflexota bacterium. Classification (GTDB taxonomy): domain Bacteria; phylum Chloroflexota; class UBA5177; order UBA5177; family UBA5177; genus JANWJD01. The sequence goes on from DAINCT010000185.1 coordinate 1,758, forward strand.
TCCCATGCCATAGCCTTCACAGGCAGGCAAGACCTCGAGTTCGACGGTGCGAACCGCCAGGTTATAAATGCTCTGTTCGGCGACCAGACCCAGAAAATTCCGGTGCTTCGCCTCGTCGTTCGCCTGCGCGATGTGCCAGCCCGCAAAATTGCTGCTGCCGACGTAGATGATCTTCCCCTGGGCGACCAGCACTTCCATGGCCTGCCAGATTTCTTCCCACGGTGTGGCGCGGTCCACATGGTGCATCCAGAACAGGTCAATGTGATCCGTTTGCAGGCGCCGGAGACTGTCCTCACACGATTTCCGAATGTGCAACGCCGAAAGCTTGGACATGTTCGGCCAGTCACCCATCGGCGCGTACACCTTGGTGGCGAGCACGACCTTGTCACGACGTCCGCCTCCCTGGCTCAGCCACCGTCCTACAATCTCCTCGGTCTTGCCGCGCCCGCCATAGCTATTAGCGGTGTCGAAGAAGTTGATCCCATGCTCCAGCGCTCGATCCATGATGTGGAACGAGTCTTCTTCCGACGCTTGCGGCCCGAAGTTCATGGTGCCCAGCGCCAGCGGGCTGACCAACAACCCCGAACGGCCAAGATGCCTGTAATCCATCGCTACACCTCAAAGGACAGGTTCATCCTCCGACCGGAAACGTACACCTGTGCGTGCGCGTTCCTGGTCGCGGGACGACGCCTTACTTTACGGCAGGGGGCCGGGACACAGGGTCGAGTCAGTTCCGCCGCGAGGGCCTTGCTCGTGAAAACATTCAGAATCCCGGAGCACCGGGCCCGAAAAAGGGTATGAGATATGCTCTGAAGGAAGGAATTGTTGCCCGGTATGACTGATGTAATTGCTCCGACGATAGAGCGCGATCGCCTGGTCTCCAACCGCGGCCTTTCGATCCCGCCCTCGAAAATTCGACGCATGTTCAATCGCGCCGCGACCATGCCCGATGTTGTAAACCTGGCGGTTGGGCAGCCGGATTTCGACACGCCTCCTCATATCATCGCGGCCGCGGAGCGCGCCATGGCGCGCGGCTTCACGCGCTACACATATGGCCTCGGCATCCCGGAACTACGCGCCGCAATAGCCGACAAGGCTCGGAACCGCAACGGGCTGCCGATCGATCAAGAGTGGGTGGGCGTCACGGTTGGAGCCATGGAGGCGCTGATCCTCGCAATGTTCACTACCCTCGATCCCGGGGACGAGGTGCTAATTCCCAACCCCGGTTACACCAATTTCGAGGGACAGCTTCTGCTGGCCGGGGCGGTACCAGTCTCGTATCCACTCGATCCGCCCGACTACTCTGTCGATCGTGCGGCACTCACATCGCTCATCACCGAGCGCACTCGCGCCATCCTGGTGTGCTCCCCGTCGAACCCTACCGGAGCTGTGCTCGGCCTGGACAGCCTGGCGGCGATCGCGTCCGTGGCGCGTGAACACGAACTGCTCGTCTACTCCGATGAAACATACGAAGACTTGATCTACGAAGGAAGCCATTACAGCATCGCCGCCTTGCCGGACATGGCGAAGCGGACCGTCTCGGTGTTCAGTTTTTCCAAGACCTACGCTATGACCGGCTGGCGTGTGGGCTATCTGGTGGCGCCTCCACCCTTGATAAGCGCGATGAATATTCTGCAGGAGCATATCGTGTCATGCGCCAGTTCCGTCAGTCAGTACGCAGCACTGGCGGCTCTGACCGAGTCCCAGGACTGTGTGGCCCAGATGCGCGCACAGTACGACGAGCGACGCCACTTTCTCGTGACTGCCCTTGACGCGTTGGCCGGCATATCGTGCCCCACACCACACGGCGCGTTTTACGCATTTCCCGACATCAGCGGTCTCGCCACTTCGTCGGACGAGTTCGCCGATTGGTTGTTACAGGAGGCGCACGTGGCACTCGTGCCCGGATCCGCCTTCAATACCAGAGGAGAAGGTTTCGTGCGGATCAGCTACGCCGCGTCCTTGCCGAAGCTGCAGGAGGCCGTTGAGCGCCTTGCCGCGGCACTCGACCGCGGTGGTGATGCGGAGTGACCACGTCGCACGCGACGTGATCGGGCAATATTGGCGTGCGGCGTACGAGAAACGCTGCACTCGCGCGTCGTTCACGCTGGTGTGGCGGTTACACTTGCCGTCTTGAGGAACGAACGAGGCACGCTCGGTCCTGTCCCCTGGAGTTGGCGTTTCGCAGCTGTTTCATCGATTGACAGTAAGCAAGCCAGGTCGCAAATCATCATGATGGCCAGGATCACGAAGATGCTCCGGTAACCGAAGTGACCGATGATCGTTCCCGTCCCGAGGATGCTGACCGGCAACGCCACAGCCTGGAAGGAGGTCTTCAGTCCGGTGAAGACACCGATGCGACTCGCGGGCACGAGCTGTGACAGATAGGGATACGTGAGCGTATTGGTGGCAGCGAAACCAGCGCCAATCAGAATGGCTTCGGGGAACAACCATATGTAGGATGGCATTATCGTGCCAACGCCGGCTGAGATGATGAGTAATACGGTCCCAATCAGAATGATCGGTCGGCTTCCGAAGCGTGCGCCCAGGCGTCCTGACGGGTAAGCGCATACGGCTCCCGCGAAGACGGCAACCATGTAGATGGTCAGGGACTGCGATTTGCTGGCATGCATGGTCTTGACGATAAAGACGGTAAGAAATGGAAGAATTGCACTCGAGCCGTTCCAGAGAAAGAAGATACCAGCCAGCAATTTGAGCGCTTCTCTGAAATTTTGGACCTCACGTATCGACGCGCGCAGCGAGAGGGTGTCAACCGGCTCAACACGTTCAACCTTTCGCACCGGTTCGTGCACACCCAAAAAGACGATCGTGTAGCAGAGCAAGATCAGGGCTGCACAGACATAGAACACCATGTCTGGAATATTGTTTTTCTTCAGTGACGTGATGCTCGCGAAGAGGACGATACCAACCTGGCCCATCAGGCTCATCACGTTGAGGATGGAATTGAAGACGGGACGCCGAGCGGGCGGAGTAATGTCCACCATGAGCGCATCGTAGGGGTCCGCGGCCACATTCCAGGTAATCGAAAACAACATGACTGACGCGGCAACCAGTGGAAGCGCCAGTTGATGACCGGTGCGTCCCAGCGTTGGAATGAGCAGCAGAAAGAAGACGGAGATCGGGGCGGCGACGAGGATGAACGGTCGGCGCCGACCGAGTGGACCGGAAGTTTGGTCGCTCCAGCGACCGACCAGCGGTTGGATGACGGCTCCCTCCATGGTGCGGGTGTTTCCGAGGTAGCCGATGACAAACGGGTTATTGGTGAGAGCGCTCACGTATAGCCCGAGCACAGCATTGTTGAAACCATCGTAAGCTCCGCCGCCGATCCGCCCGAAACTGTAATAGAACCGCCGTCGAGTTGAAGCATCCATGTTTATTCCTCTGCTCTCTCTGCTTGGAGACCTGGGCACTTCATCACAATGCGCCCGGAGAGGACGAAACGGAACCGGGAAAGTACCCAGCACGAAATGCATTCGCCTGGGCGATTTCACCGACTGGTGCATAGGCGGTTCTACCGATGTGGCGACGATTGCTCGATTCCGGACGTGGTATCGGTCAGAGCGCGCGTGGAGAGCCGGCGTTGGCGCCGACGGACACCAGTGCTGAGGGCAAACTGTCGAGTGTGCAACGCTAACGAGGCAGCGGGACCACGGCGTCTATGCACACGCCTTGACCGCGCGCACTGTGAACTTGCAGGGTGCCACCAACGGAAGTCAGCCTTTCGCGCATGCTCACCATCCCGATTCCGCCATCCGTTGCTTGCTCGATGCCGCACCCCTGGTCGGAGACGGTGAGGCAAATGGCGCCGTCTCTATGCGTCAAGCGCACTTGAGCCGTGGGAGAACCACTGTGCTTGCGGACGTTCTCCATACACTCCTGGGCCACTCTGAAGAGCGCGAGTTCGAATTGTTGAGGCAACGCTCCGACTTCGTCAGCCGCGAGGTCGACGTCGATGCGGGTTACCGCGCGAAACTGATCGAGATAGTGAACCAATGCCGGGACCAGGCCGCGGCCGTCCAGTATGACCGGTTGCAGCGCATGGCTGGCACGCCGCACGCCGCCATATGCCTCTTCGGCCTGCTGCCGCAGGCGACAAAGTGTTTGCGATATATCCGCATCGGCCGACGCGTACTGACGCTCCAGCACAGTGACTAGAGTGATCAGCGTCGCCAACTCCTGCGATGTGCCGTCGTGTAGTTCGCGGGCCAGACGGCTCCTTTCGGTCTCTTGCTCCTGAGCAAGACGGATATATGCCTCTCGTAGCTCCAGGACTGTATCGTCGAGGCGCGAGAACAACAGAGCGTTGTCCAAGCCCACTGAAGCCCGTCCGACGATTGGCGCGAGGAGTTGCAGATCATCGGCCGTGAAGGCGTCGTGCGTCTCCTTCCTTCCGAGGCACAGGATTGCTTCCAATCCCGAGCCGGTCGTGAGGGGAATGATGAGTGACGCTCCGAAGTCATCGAAGATGCGGTATTCGGGTGGAACCCGATCACCTCCACTTGAGAACACCGGCTTGGTGTGAACCAGCAACAGCGACTCGGGTGGCTCGCCAAGCGCGGCGTGCACGTCCCTTGCATCGAGGCGCCTGTGCACTGAAGATTCACGAGGCGGATCGCCTTCCCAGCCATGTTGTCCAACCGACGTGGTACAGATAAAAACGTCTTCCTGGCGTCGGAAGAAGAGCGCCTCGCGCAACCGTAACGCCTCTTTCAGATCAGTGGTCAAGATCTCACCCAAATCTTGCGGACGCATGACCGATCCCAGACGAAGATTAAGCGTTTGCAGAAGGCTCCAACGATCGGTGGTACCTCCGTAAAGCAGCCAGTCCACGAACAAGTGGGCGATTTGCCGGGCCGGGATCAACGCGGTGCCGACCAGAAGGGTCACGCACACGAAGCCGAACGCAATCGCCGAATTGAAGACCGGAAGCCGGCCGGTGGCGAGGGCGGCTCCAAACGCACCGTATGTCAGGACCACCACAGAGGTCATGAGCCCGTAGACAATACCTCTGCGCACGATGAGATCGGACTCAGTGAGTTCGAAGTGCAACGCGGCGTAGCTCATGGCGAGCAGGAAGAGTAAGGCGATCAGCGGTTGCCAGGTCGTGACGACCAACTGTTGACCGAAGAACGCTAGCGGCACGACGAAAAGCAGGACTCCAGGCAGTGTTCCAGCGACCAGACCGAATAGCAATGCGCGCATCTGTGCTGCGACCTCCAGCTTCCGTGCCGCGGCCAGCCCGCGTGCAGCCTGGATCACGGCGGCAAGCAGATAGATGCCAACCGACGCCACGCCTACCCGGTAGCCAAGGTGCTTGTGCCCATGGACCAGATCGGTAGCCATGAGTGGAGTGAACACCACCGGAGGGACATACAGCAGCGCCTCCCACCACGGCGGCATTAACCGTTCGGCAAGAGCCCGAACGAAGCCCCACGTAGTGGGCGCCAGGAGGAGTAATCCGCCGGTGTAGAGCAAGGCATCGGGCCAGCTGA
>DAINCT010000186.1:0-7219 GCA_036732245.1 Chloroflexota bacterium
GCTCACCCGCATGCCCCCATCCGTGATGACCGAGACATACCGGCCCGACTGCCGGAAATACTCGTCGCGGGCCGACGCCACTTCGAGCGTGGCGCTGATCTGTGGCATGCCGATGCCGAGCACTTCGCGGCTGGTACATTCGGCGCCGGGCCCCACGCCTACCAGAATGGCTGCCGCGCCGGCTTTCATCAGGGCCATCGCCGGCTCGTACGCTACCGTGTTTCCCACGATCACCGGGACCGGACACCAACGACAGAAGGCCTCCAGATCCAGCGGGGTACCGGCGGCGGAGTGGTGACGGGCTGAGGTGACGGTCGATTGGACCACCACGATATCCGCGCCCTCTTCGACCGCGATTGGAGCCAACCACTCGGCGTTGGCGGGTGTCACGGACACGGCCAGACGAGCACCTGTATCCTTGACCCGCCGCACGCTCGAGCGGACGCACTCGGCATCCAGGGGGGCGGTGTAGAGGGCCTGGAGCAGGGTCGGCGCATCCTTAGCGTCGGCCGTGGCGATGCGTTCATACATCGGCCCCGGATCGGAGTAGCGACCATGCAGTCCCTCGAGATTGAGCACGGCGAGGCCGCCCTGCCGGTGAAACTGGACGGCGAAATCAGGGTCGACCACGCCGTCCATCGCGGCAGCGAGAATCGGTAGGTCGAACGTATGCCTGGAGTCCAGACTCCACGCGTGATTGCACAGTTCCGGATCGAGCGTCTCCATGCCGGGAACCAGCGAGACGTCATCGAATCCATACGAATGAGCGAGCGTAATTTGATCGGTGTGGGTCAGGGACTCAAGCATGCACGCCTCCATACAATGTTCTACTAAGCACGGCCCCAATGGCTTCGGTCAGTAAGCGATGTTCCACTGCCTTGATTCGGCGGTACAGGGTTGGTTCGTTGTCCCCTGGCAGAATTGGGACCATCTCGCGCGCGATCACCGGTCCCGCATCGACCTCGTCCGTCACTTCGTGCACGGAAACGCCGGTGTACGGAAGGCCGAGCGACAGTGCATCTCGTACCGCGTGTGCGCCGCGCAGCACCGGCACGTCGAGCCGGGATCCCTCCATCGGCAGAAGCGCCGGATGGACGTTGACGAGCGGGAACGAGCACCTCTGCAGGAAGTCCGAAGAGAGCACGAGCATCCAGCCCGCCAGTACCACTAGATCTGGGTCAGCCGCTCGCACAATCTGCAGGAGCGCCGCTTCGTGCTCCTGCCGGGCAACGAGGTCGCGTCGATTCACCAGTGGAATCATCGCGGTGGCGATACCAGCACGGGTCGCTCGTTGCAGTGCGCCCACACCTGGGGTATGGCTCACCACCAGCGCAATCTCGGTATCGAGCGCGCCTGCGGCGCAGGCATCGATCAGAGCTTGCAGGTTGCTACCATCGCCCGACGCCAGCACCGCCAGACGGAATCGTGGATGCGGGCGTGCCACCCCCTCCCCCGGCCCCTCCCCCGCGGCGCAGGAGAGGGGAGGACGAACGCGCGCAACGGTTCGGGCCTGCCAGCCAATGTCGCTGCGGCGCTGCATACCGGCAAATCGAATTGGTGCACTGTAAGCCCGGTCTGCCGCCCGGTCCACGGAGGTGCCGGTGCCGACTACCGTCAGTACGCGCCCTCCGGCCGTGATAATGCGACCGTGCTCATCCCGGACGGTTCCCGCGTGGAACGCTAGGACTCCGGGGGGCAAGTTATCCAGTGCCTCAACGGGGCGACCTACCAGTGGATGCTCGGGGTAGCCCTCCGAGGCCAGCACCACCCCCACGGCGGTACCGGTGGATACCTGCACCGGTCCCTCGAGTCTCCCGACTGCCATCGCTTCCAGCCACGGCAACAGGTCGCCTTCCAGCAGAGGGAGTATCGCCTGGGCCTCGGGATCCCCGAAGCGGCAGTTGTACTCGAGGACGTACGGTCCGGTCTTGGTCAATATGAGTCCCGCGAAGAGAATGCCGCGATACGGAGTTCCCGCTGCCGCCAGCGCATCTACTATGGGTTGTACCGTCAGGGCGGTCAGCGCGTCCAGGTCGGCCGGCGTCACGAACGGAACCGGAGCGTACGCCCCCATTCCGCCGGTGTTGGGCCCGGTATCGCCATCGCCCAGGCGCTTGTGATCCTGCGCCACCGGAAGCGGTATGGCGCGTTCTCCGTCCACGAAGACGATCAGTGATACTTCCGGACCCTCCAGATACTGTTCGATCACAATCCGTCTACCGGCAGCATCAAAACGGTCGTGTGCCATCATCTCCAGGATTGTCACCTGTGCCTCGACCGCATCCCGACAGATCGTCACGCCTTTGCCGGCGGTGAGGCCGTCCGCCTTGATCACCAGTGGATACGCCGATTGCTCGGCATGCTGCAAGGCGTCGGTCATGTCGTCGAATATCGCGTAGCGTGCCGTCGGGACGCCGGCGCGGAGCATCAGATCCTTGGCGAAGGATTTACTCGATTCGATCCGGGCGGCCGCGGCATCGGGGCCGACCACCCGCCGCCCGTGCGCTCGCAGCGCGTCGGCCAGGCCCAACGCCAGCGGCGCTTCCGGTCCGACCACCGTGAGCTCGATGTCGCGCTCCTCGACCAGATCCACCAGCCCCGCTATATCGGTGGCGGATACCGGCACGTTCCGGGCAATCGATTCGGTGCCCGGGTTCCCCGGTGCCACCAAGAGCTCCGATACGTCCGGAGACTGCCGGAGTTTCCAGGCCAGTGCGTGCTCGCGCCCGCCACTCCCCACGATCAAGACCCGCGTCATCGCACCATCACCGCTGCACGACTCCGATCACCGGTTCGGCCGACGACACAGAATGTTCGGCCTCGAGCCGAAGCGGGTACTGGCCGGTGAAGCAGGCCAGGCAGGTGTCGCCGCGCGTTCCGCGAACAGCCTCCAGCAGGCCATCCACGCTGATGTGATGCAGGGAATCCGCTCCGACATGTGCAGCCATACTGGCTTCATCCACGTGATTGGCAATGAGTTCGCTGCGCTGCGCCATGTCCACACCCAGATAGCAGGGATCGGTGATCGGGGGTGCGGCGATGCGCACGTGAATTTCCGACGCACCGGCTTCCCGCACCAGAGCCACGATTGGCCGTAGCGTGTTGCCGCGCACGATGCTGTCGTCCACCAGCACCACGCGTTTCCCGCCCAGCGGCAAGGCGCCGAACTTCATGCGGATCAACCGCTCCCGCTCGGCCTGAGCCGGCTGAATGAAGGTGCGGCCGACATAGCGATTCTTGATCAACCCCTCGCCGAAGGGAAGCTCGGTGGCAGTCGAATATCCCAGGGCGGCGCTGGTGCCCGAGTCGGGCACTCCGATCACGAGATCGGCGTCGACCGGATGCTCACGCCCCAATTGCTCGCCGATGGCGCGCCGCACAGAGTGCACCGCGCGGCCGGCCATAATCGTATCCGGTCGAGCGATGTAGATGTACTCGAAGGCGCAGAAAGCATGACGGCTCGCCTCTAAGTTGCCCGCCGGCGCCGGCCCCACGGCATTGATCTCCAGGATCTCTCCAGGCTGCACGTCACGCACTGGAGTGCCGCCCAGGAGCGAAAATGCACACGACTCCGAGGCCAGCGCCCAGCCATCCCGCAATCGGCCCAGCGCCAATGGCCGGTTCCCCATGGGGTCGCGCACCCCGATGAGCTTCTCGCCCGCCAATAGAACGAGCGAATACGAGCCCCGAGCATGACCGGCCATCCAGCGAATCCGCTCCGTCCAGGTATCCCCTGGCGCCGCTCGCAATAACAGGGCAAGCAGCTCGCTATCGGAAGCCGACTCCGCCACCAATCCATACTCAGCGCGCAACCAACCGGCCAGCGCCGCTGCGTTGACGATATTGCCGTTATGCGCGACCACCACCGGACCGAGCGAAGTCGGCTGTATAAACGGGCCGGCATTGATGGAGGGCGACGAGCCGGCGGTGGAGTATCGGTTATGCCCGATTGCCCAATTGCCGGGCAGGTGCGGAACCTCCGAAAATACGGCGTCCACCAGTCCCATCGCCTTGTGCAGGTGGATGGTACCGTCGAAGCTCGCGGCTCCGGCGCTTTCCTGGCCGCGATGCTGCAACGCGTGGAGTCCCAAGATCGCCAGATTGGCGGCATCCGGCGAGTGGACTCCGATCACGCCGCATTCATCCCGGATCTTGCGCGTCGCGCTCATGACTGCGCTCCCACCACTCGCTGTCGTTCCTCGGCTTGAGACTGTGCGATCGCACCCCGTAGCCGCTCGGACGTGAGCGCCAGCATCTTGGCCGCCGCCAGCGCTGCGTTCTCCGGTTCGAGCACCACCAGCGGCGCCACGCCGCGCGGCATGCGGAGCGACGACAGAATGTCCATCCCACCGAACGCCTCACTGGCGGGCGGGCAAGCGATGACCGGCGCCGTGACCTGTGCATCGAGGAAGCCGGAAAGCGCGTTCGAGCGACCCGCCACCGTGATATAGACGTGTGGTTCTGATTGACCTTCCCACTCACGGAGTCGCTGGAGCAGGAACTCCGGCGTCTTGTGGGCCGAGGCAACCGTGATCTCGTGGGCCACGTCAAAGCGCTTCAACCCGGCCGAGATGCGTTCCGCCCACGGCATGTCGGCCGGCGACCCCAACACGACTATCACCCGCGAAGCACCCTCGCTCATGCCACCTCCGTCGCAGCGGCGAAACGCTCGGATCGTTCTGCCACCTCCACATAGCGCCGGCGCACGTCTTCCAGCGCTGCTCCGTCCGATCCCTTCAGGTCACGGTAGACCTGCTTGTCCAGCATCTGCTCGCGCCGGCCACCCGGCCAGAGCCGCCACGAGTCGTTGTCGATCACGTCCGCCAGCAGCAGGCCGTGATCGGTGCGGCCGAATTCGATCTTTAGATCCACGAGCTGGATATCCTGGGCGGCCCAGGCGCCTTCGAGCGCTTTGAAGACGCGCTCCGTGGCGGCCAGACCGGCTTCGATCTCCTCCGAACTGCAGAGTCCCATCTCCACCGCTTCGGCCGGGGTGATCAGCGGATCGTGTTGCGCGTCGTCCTTGTAGAAGAGTTCCAGCACCAGCGGGTCGAAACGCGTTCCCTCCGCCACACCGGTTCGTCGGATGTACGATCCGGTCGCGATCCGTCGAGCTACCCACTCAATCGGCACCATATCCACGCGCTGCACCAGCATCGTGCGCTGGTCGAGCGTATCGACATAATGTGACTCGATGCCCGACCGTTGCAGGAAACGAAACACTGCCGATGTGGTGCGGCAGCTGAGAGCGCCTTTGTCCTCGATCACATCTCGCTTGGCGCCGTCACCCGCCGTAATTGAGTCCTTATGGACCATATACGCCAGCCCGCTTGCCGGGAGCGGATAACCGGTCTCTCCTTCGGGCACGGCGTAAATAATTTTGGTTTTTCCCTCGATCATCTTGGGGCCATACGTCACATCACGAACAATCACGAAACGATACCCTCCTTTGTGCGGTGTTATCTGGTTGAACCTCGCCGATGGGCTCGAACGGGGTGTGGAAGGTGGCAAGCACCCGGGGATCGCACACGGCGATCATGCCGATACCCAGGTTGAAGACGCGTCGCATTTCGGCCGGGTCCACGCCGCGCGCCTGGATCAGCTCGAAGAGCGGAGGCGGCGTGGGCAGATCGATCCGAGCTTGCAGTCCTGGCGGCATAATGCGCGACAGATTGCCGGCGATTCCGCCGCCGGTAATGTGCGCCAGCCCGTGGACGTTTCCGGTCGCCACGAGTGTTCGAATCTCGTCGAGATAGGAGCGGTGCGGCCGCAACAGCGCCTCGCCGAGCGTAGTCTGCAGCGACGGTTCGTAGCGCTCGTACTCCTCATCGGAAAACAACGCCTGCACCAGCGAGAACCCGTTGGTGTGGAGACCGGATGATGGCACTCCCAGGACCACATCCCCGACCTGGATGGAGCGCCCGTCGATAATTTCGCGCTCTTCCACCACGCCCACAATGGCGCCTGCCAGATCGAAATGATCCGGTGCATAGACCAGCGGCATCTCCGCGGTTTCGCCACCCGCGAGTCGGATGCCGAGCGCCTCGCAGGCCGAGGCAATGGACGCCACGATGCGATCGACCGTGCGCGGTTCCAGACGATGGAAGGCCAGGTAATCGAGAAAGCACAGCGGTTGCGCACCGTGGACGGCGATGTCGTTGACACAGTGGTGCACGATGTCAGTGCCCAGTTCATCGAGACGATCAAGCTGCGCTGCTAGTCGCACCTTGGTTCCCACGCCGTCGATCGAGGAGACCAGGACCGGCGAATCGTACGTTTTCAAAGCGGAGACGGGGATGAAACCGCCAAACAGGCCGTTTCCGACGCGCTCTTTGATCTGCGCGGTCACCTCTGCGGCGACGGTCAAATCGACTCCGGCGTCGCTGTAGCGCACACTCACACCGAACTCCTTGCGTACTGCACCGCGTTCTGAAAGATTCGCAGTCCGGCCGGGAACGTATCCCGGCGGGCAGGGTGCTGGTAGCGCGTGCGGTAGCGTTCGGGGTGCGGCATCAGCCCAAATACGTTGCCGGCCGGACTGCAGACACCGGCAATGTCGGCCACCGAGCCGTTTGGGTTGTCGACGTAGCGTAGGGGCGCCTGCGGCAAGAGCGCGGCCAGTTCATCTTCCGGTACGACGACGCGCCCCTGGCCGTGGGCGATGGGGAGCTCGATCTCATCGAGACCCGCCAGGAAAATACAGGACGACGGTTCGACCCGAAGCCGAACCCAGCGGCACTCGAACTGGTCCGGACGGTTGGGTGTCAACGACACGGGACCCAGCAGACCGAGCCTGGACAGTACCTGGAACCCGTTGCAGATCCCGAGGACGGGCCGGCCGTCCGCAATGAAGCGGTGTAGATCGTCGAGGAAGCGATGCCGAAGCACGGTGGACAGCATCGCTCCCGCTCCCAGGTGATCGCCGTATGAGAACCCGCCCGGCAGGACCAGCATCCCGAAGTCGTCGAACCGCCGCGTGCCGTCCAGCAGTTCGTTGAGATGAACCGCCTCCGCCTCAGCCCCGGCGGCACGACACGCCTCCAGGGTTTCACCATCGCAATTGATCCCCGGCCCGGTCAACACCAGCGTCCGGACCCGGCCAGATATGGTCTTGCCCTGATAATCCCAGGACCACGCCAACGCCTCCCTGGGCTTCTCCCCTCTACCGCGTTGCGGGGGAGGGGCCGGGGGAGGGGGTGCATCGAGCAACGGCGTCCGC
>DAINCT010000187.1:0-5339 GCA_036732245.1 Chloroflexota bacterium
GCGTTATGCGGCTGACATCACTGCTTTTTTTGGTACCGACGAGTGGCGGCCGATCTGGGAGCGGCGACGGACCTCCTCAGATACGCAGAAACTTAAACTCGAGCTAATTGAGTTATATCGATCGCAACTCGGCAAAGTGTGGAAACACCCGAAGATGCAAGAGAAGATCGGTCGCAGTGCGAAGGCGCGTCTCTACTCGATGTTCTTCGCGACGGATAACGAGATCGGCAGCAACCTCGCCAAATGGCAACAGCGCCGGCTACAACCCGACTTCTTTACCTAGGCAACGATTGCCAAGGTGGTTTGGCCGGGCCCTGTTGGGTCCGGGAGACTGGGTAGCATCACTGGGTATTCGTTGTATTCCTCGCCCTCGAGCTCACGGCCGCCCGACTTCGACGTTCGGCCGCCCCACTGTTTCCAGAAGAAGGCCACGCCCTGGCGTCTCGCGCTGTCGCGAAGGTCCTTCGCCCACTCCACCTCACACTTCCGGGCGCCGGCACCACTCTCACCCCCGCCGATGATCCAGTGAATTTCCTCGAGGTTGAGGAGCGCAAGGGATCCGAGAAGCGGTTCTGCGGAGATGAACCGCACGTGACAGTCGATCGCGCGTAACGCGTCGGCCCTTCGCGCGACCTTCATGTGCTCAATCGAGGTGCCCATCCAGATGTTCGGGCCGAAGTGGAGCTTGCCAGCGAGACGCACCGCACGCTCTGGTCGTTTGGTCAACACCTGGAATTGGTGCTGCGGACAGTCGTTCATTACCTCGAACACGCGTTTTATCTGCTCGAGCGTGAAGTGAGCGTGGAACACATCGCTCATCGAGTTGACGAAGACGCGTTTGGGTGTCCGCCAGGTGTAAGGCTTTGTCAGACGCTCAGGCCAGAACCGCGGCGCGAACGCGTCCGCGCGATTCTCGGGTGTGTCTTTGACTGGTAGCCGGCGCAGGTATGTATCGCGCACCGCCGGTTTTTTGCGTGCGAGTGTAAGCGCGTAGCAGTTGTCGCATCCTTCGGAGATTTGAGTGCACCCGGTCATCGGGTTCCATGTTTCGTCCGTCCACTCGATGCCGGTGCTCACTATGTCGCCCCCGTGGGGAACCGAAGATAACCCGAAGTTTAGCCCGTTGACAACGCAATGCAAGACGAGGCGCAAAACTGGCGCATAATCGGTTGGAGAGCAAATCTCGGTTTAGGATGCGAAGCATTGCGCCAGCTCCCGTTAAGCCTCACGCCCGATGGACGTGAGGTAGGAGTTTCGACGCCTTGTTCCGCACTCCGTCGGCGTTCGGCAGTCCGCGCCTGGACGGAGCTTGGATGGATACGCAGTTTATCGCACCCGTAGAAAAGGCGGCAGAGCGGTTAGCCGCGATTGCATCTCGCGTATGATGCGTCGAGGTTGATGCCTAATTTACTCGCTATTTGCGTTTTCGAGTTCGAATTCTACTCCACTCGTCTTTCATACTACGACGAAGCGGCAAGGGCAAATCATCATAATCCGATTCACCAATCCCGCACCACCAAACCTCGCTTTCCCAAAGTATGAAATGTGACCCGCAACCTGAGTCCCGCCAAACGGAAGGCAGCAGGCTTACGTGCCCGTCGCTGACTTTCACTCGCCAAGCGTGGCCAGCTGCAGGATCGAGGTTCAGCACGATCAAATCTCCGCAGTCAGAGGGACAAGCAAAAACCACTGACCGGTACTTACCTCCTCGGTGAATCAACGCGATCGCCTGCGCCTCGTGTTCGACCGCCTCCCGCGCTTCGGCATTGTTCCCCACTGTGACAGTCTTTGAGAACGACCGTCGAGGAGGCTTTTTTTCAGGCCCTAGTCCTCCAGCGTTCTTCGGCCAACGTGTGTTCACGGAGCTTTACTCGCTCTCTTTTGCACGTCCAGAACCAGATTGCACCCTAACTCGTATGCAAGCGCCCTACATTCGACTGGGCCGTTGTCATCGAAGGAGGCATACCGAAACAAGTAGCCTGCCACAGCAAGCGCATACGGAATCGGGTTTGTTTCTACCTTACGCGCCTCTGCGCGGATAGCTCGCACTGCTTCCGCAATATGCTGTTGTTCCAAAACGGAGTGGGGTTCCACGTCAGCCGGATCCAACGGGAATTCGTAATTCTCACGGAGCCACTTTTCATCTTCCGACGGGAGACAGCGACCAAGCTCTTTCGCGACCTCTGCCGGGCAGAAGCCTATGCTCACTTCTAGACATGCGGGATCCAACGCTAGAGGTAGGTCCCTTTGAATGCTCCCAAAATCAATTAGCAGCACATCCGTTGAACCGCCAGCGACGAGAAGATTACCAGTGTGGAGGTCTCCGTGAACGGTTCCAGTCCGGAAGG
The DNA here is from genome assembly GCA_036732245.1 of Chloroflexota bacterium. Classification (GTDB taxonomy): domain Bacteria; phylum Chloroflexota; class UBA5177; order UBA5177; family UBA5177; genus JANWJD01. Next base: position 2,349 of record DAINCT010000187.1, read on the forward strand.
GAACCGTGGGCAACCCGTTAATGATGTCACGAACCTCTACGAAAGACGGCAAGCCTTTCTTCTTGCTGCAGGCCAACGTGGCGGCAGTTTCGAGGTCTTTTGACCAGTTAGGTACGCCTACCCTCAAGAAGGCGCTTTGTAAACTGTCGGTGAGATCTTTGGACGCAATTCTACATCCCCCCAAGGTATGGTCGAAAAGGGACGCTATTAGTTGACCTGGGGTATAGCTGCGGAGCGCGCTGCGGAAAGAAAGCGCATGGTCAATAAAATCGAACACTAGTAGGCCGAATTTCCCATCATCCTTGTTGCGTAAGGCATCGAGTCGAGGATGTAACCGAAACGGCACTACATGTTGAGTGGGATCTTCGTAGCGCGAGCGCTCGGTTCGCATCTTGTCGATGGTATTGAATTTCACCAAGAACGGAACGTACCGGCGCTTTCGATCGTCGAGGGCTGGTGTGACGATCCAAACCGTCGCGCCGCTTTTGCCGCCCGGCGCGGGCTTTATCGTCAAACCATTAAAATCGTGGAAAGCATCGACCAGAAGCATTTTTGCGTTGTCGTCAGCCCCGAGAGCTCCAGTCGTAATGTGGCCGACGAACTTGCTCAGAAATAATTCTGCGGGCGTTGGAGCAGGATTAGCGGCCATAATCAATTCGCAAATTCCGGAAGAACACGTCCTGGGACGGACCAAGTATCGCCGCGTCCGACCGCGCCCAGGGGGCCACAAACATAGCAAGCCGGATTCTGGTCGACATGGACATCCGCAGTCGTTCCGACCTGTAAGCGTAGTCGCTGGTGTCGAGATGGCACGGGCATTCCTACGACGGCGCCTAAGAACATTGTAACTGCGTTCGACGCCGCGAGGCTATTAATCGAGATCACAGACGGCTGCGGTATTGCGGTCCCAAGAATGTATGGATCGCGCTTTCGCGCTTGATCCGATAAAAGGTCTCTCCTAACCTCCTCGGAGTCCAAGATTTCTCCGCACACCAGGCAGGCGAGTCCTGGAGCAAGCATCTGGACCCTAGCACTAACGTGGGAGACGCGGCCGTCACGCGCGTCGATAACGACTCCGAGATCAATGCCTGGAACGAGGTACTGGTATGCGAATTGGTTGAGCACCGCTCTACTTCCCTGTGAATCAGTGCAGCAAAAGAAAAAATCGACATCCAATAGCCGGCGCACAGTCGATGAGTCTCGAATGTCCTCCCGCAAAGCCTCTGTCTTTGCCGTCGGATTGATTCGTCTGATCATTTCTTCGGCGACCAATACTTTCGCCATACCCACCTGATTCGGCGAAGCACCAACAACCCTATTTAAGTTGGTGGTCTCCAGTGCATCTGGATCAATAAGAACGAAATCGGTGACACCTAGATGGGCGAGTTGTTGGGCCACCACCGAACCCGTCCCGCCGAGCCCGACTATCGCAATCCGTAGAGCTCCCAATTGACGCTGACCATGGGAACCGAACGCTCGAACCTGCCGGTCGTATTGGGCTGAAACACCGGCGGCACCCTCCTTCGGCTCCGCAAATTCTGGCCATTGGACGATCGAAGAACCCACTTCAACTATTTCGGCGGGTAAAGGTGGTTCGTGCGGGAGGAAAAGCGCGCTATGTGTACTTTGCGGCCCGATGATGAGCCGGCCGTGAGCAACGCTTGGAATGCGTTGCTGAATCACTGGAACCAGCAGAGCCTCACCTCCGGTGTCGACTGACGACGGCCCCGTTAGTCCGTGGAAGGGATGACTGTGAGCCATTATGATCGCAGAGCCCTCAGCGCGTCCCTGTTGAAGCGCTCGCCCAACGAAGGCAGGCGACAACTGGATAGAAGCCGAAGTCCGATCAAGATACTCCGACGCGGTGGGCGCAAGAGCGGTATACGGGAGCAGGCGCCACTTGTTTTTGGGGGTACGAACAGCGTGCGCCAAGAGGAATCGTGCAGCTTCGAGGGGAGCCTCCGCCAAGAGGGTTTCGCGAATACGTGCGAAGGCCTCCTGAGCGAACGCTATGGTGTGGTGACGCGTCTCGCTCTCTTCCAGAACGGTGCTGGACGGGGGACTTTGGCCGATTTGTCTTACCTCAGCATTGCAAGACGCTGTTCGACGACGCGTATCCAGGTCATAAGAGAATCTTTTAAGGGATCCCATCCTTGCAAATGCCACGAAAACCAGAGACCGGTGCCCTGCCCGTGAGGTAGCGGATTTGGTTGAGCATTTGTTAACGCAATAGGTTTTTCGAGCGCCAAGCCAACATCAGCCCAGAAGCAGTCGGGTCTCGCCATAGGATATCCCACAGGAGCGATGAAGCGGATTCCGGTCGCGGACTGATTCCAACCAGGGGGTAGCGGAACATTTGGGACAGTAACTAATGTCGTTCCGTCCGGAAGCGGAGTCAGCGTTGCACCGGGAAATGCCCGATGGAGCGCTTCAAGATGCAGATCAAGAACCGTCGGCGTCGTCAAGATAATTCTCGGCCTAGGCGGGCCCTAATAAGACCCGAACGTCGCAGGCGGTGCTGTGTAAAAACTCTCCTTCCCTGGCTCGCGTAGATCGACTGTCTGCGTGTCACCGATTTGCTGGTCGGGATTCTTTCCGTGCCCTTCGAGAAACAGCCCATAGTTTGTGGGTACACCGGCCAACAGCTTGATGTCCGCCCCGCTAAGCACTGGCTGGGCGCTGCTGAGTTTCTTACCATCGACTGTCAGATGGAAGGTTTTCCCGGACTTTTCCTGTGTCGCCGCTTGTGTCATCTGAACTCCCTGTCGCCCCTAGGTACGGGTAGCTGGTGTTTCCCAATTGAAACAGCCACATTAAGTATGTAACAACGGACGTTGTGTGTCAAGAGTGCAACGATCATTGCATATAAGATACACCACCCTTTAACTTCCTCTTATATGGCGATTACCGTTACGATTGACCAGCTTGGCGCTGAACTGCGGCGAAGACGTTCTGAATCAAAATTATCACTTCGAGATGCGGAAGCAGAAA
>DAINCT010000187.1:5349-7194 GCA_036732245.1 Chloroflexota bacterium
TGCGGCGACTCTGTCCCGCGTAGAACGAGGAAGTATCCCCGATGTTTCGATCATTGAAAGATTGGCTGACTGGCTTGGAGTGAATGTAAACGCCGCGGGAGAAGACAGTCATTCCGTCAAAACTGATGAAGACCTGAGGCGCACGATTGCCGTTCATTTGCGAGCGAACAAGAAGCTGCCGGCATCCGTTGCCCAAGCAATTGTTGAGAGCTTTGATTTGGTCATGAAGGTGGAACTCCAGCGAGCCAAGCTTGGAAAACATGCTCACGAAGTTGGATAACGTACCTCCTCGTGCCGCCACCGACGCTATTCCTACCATTTACGCCCAACGGTCAGGCAACCGAACGACGGGCGATTGAGGTGAAGGAGCATCTTGGTCTAGGAGCCTACGATGCTGTTGATCCGGAGTTGGCTTTGGCAACTATCTCTGCCTGTCTCGTGGATCCGCAACTAATAAGTACCAGTTGCCCAGTGGCTGCATCGGTCCTCTTTGGAACGGCGCGCGACGAGTGGAGCGCGGTGTGCTTCGGAAAGTCGCCATGCGATGGTCGTGAGATGATCCTGTTAAACCCGACCCATCATGAACACCGGAAGCGGGCCAGCCTTATGGAGGAGATTGTTCACCTAGTCCTAGACCATCCAAGAACTCAGCTTGGTGTCGGGAATGTGGGATCCAAGATCTCGCTGAGGTCTTATGATGAAGGCGTGGAGGATGAGGCATACAACGTGGGCGCCGCTTGTCTAATTCCCTACCGCGAATTGTTCCATGCAGTAAAGACGGTAGGCGACACAGCTGCTAAGATCGCGGGCAGACATAAAGTGAGTAAAGCGTATGTAGATTTTCGCATTCGTAGATCGGGATTGAGTCGTGTTTATCAGAAGCGTCAACGCGTGCGGTACCGAACCGCCCAATGAGATTATCGCTCCCACCGACATAACCACCATTGAAATCATTCCCGAAACGAGCGAGTCGAGCTATTGCATCGACCTCAGCGCCTTTCTGGTTTCATCGGACAGGGCCGTGTAAAGGAGTCGCTCCGGGTCTACATATCTCGTCCGCTCGAGGGCTCACGCGGCACAACCCGCTATTGGATCTGCGGAACGCAACGTTAATGAAGTTGCGACGCCCAAATTCGAGTGCTGTGAGATCAGGTTCGGCACCTTGTTCTGCGGGCCGCTGACGATTGGTGGGTCCGAATCTGGACGGAGCCGGGCTGGGTTCGCACTTTATCGCACCAGGCGCCTGCCACCCAAAATGACCCGATGACCGTCAGAAAATTCCTCGCCGCGTCCGCATTCATCGCTTGTGGCCTGCTTACCTCGCGTGCCGACGCCCAACAGCCTCTCGACTCGGCATATTCGGCAAAGATCCGCGAGCTAACACCGACCGACCCGCACTGGAAGTTCACGACGGAGCTCGTCTCGACCCTTCCCGCGTCTGCGTCGGTCCGAACCCCGCTCAAGGTGCTCGGCTACGTCCCCGGCACACTCGGCCATCTCTCCTACGTCGCCGATCTCAATCGCTACTTCGACGCGCTCGCCGCCGCCGCGCCCAATCGCGTCAAAAAGTTCTCCCTCGGCAAGAGTGAAGAGGGCCGCGAATCAATCGTCGTCGCCATCTCCGACGAAGCGAACATCACGAACCTCGAGCAAAATCGCCTCGCCCTCGGCCGACTCGCCGATCCACGCGGACTCGCGCCCGCCGATCGCGCGCGCATCATCAAGGAGACGAAGCCGACTTACTGGCTGAGCGGATCGATCCACTCACCAGAAACCGGCAGCCCCGAGATGCTGATGGAGCTCGCGTACCGTCTCGCCGTGGACGAATCCGATTTCGTCAAGGAC
>DAINCT010000188.1:0-6434 GCA_036732245.1 Chloroflexota bacterium
CGTTGGGGCTGGTCGTGGTGTGGGGCGCGCTGCATCTCGTGACGGGTGGACTCCCGCATGCGCCGACAACCGCTCCACATGCCGTCGAGGGCGTCACCCTCTTCTTGATTCTTCGCGCGTTCGCCGGTGGCTGTACGGCTATGACAGGAGTAGAAGCGGTTGCGAAAGGTGTGCCGGTGTTCGAGCCACCGGAGTCGCGCAATGCTGCGACCACCCTCTTGATCCTCGGCGGGATCCTGGGCGTCCTCTTCCTCGGTATCACCTTTCTCGGGCACGCAATCGGCGCCGTTCCGTCCAATCAGGCAAACGTGAGTGCTCAGGTTACTCAGGCAGTAAGTGGACGCGGTGTGATCTTCGTCGTCGTGCAGATCTCCTCGGCGGCCATCCTCGCCCTCGCCGCCAATACCTCCTTCAACGGCTTTCCGCTGCTCGCGGCGATCCTGGCACACGACGAGTATCTCCCTGAGCAGTTCAAGCACCGCGGTCTGCGTCTCGCCTACTCGAACGGCATCGTCGTGCTGGGATTGCTGGCTATCGGACTGGTCGTTGTCTTTCAAGGCAGCACACATGCGCTGATCCCGCTCTTCGCCATCGGCGTCTTCCTCTGTTTTACGCTCTCACAGGCCGGCATGGTTCGCCACTGGCTCCGGCACCGCGGGCGCCGCTGGCAACTCAAGCTGGCCATAAACAGTACGGGGGCGGTCGTGACCGGCATAGTCACACTCATCGTTGTGATCACCAAGTTTCCTGAGGGAGCCTGGATCGTCGTATTCCTCGTGCCTCTCGAGATCGCTGGCTTCATCGTCATCCACCGGCATTACGCCGATACACGAATCGAGATGGAGACTGGCCATCCCCCACCGCTGCACCCGGTCCGACATCGCATGATCATCCCGGTGGCCCAATTCAATCGCGCCGTCACCGAGACCGTCAGCTATGCGCTCTCGATCGGTGGTGAGGTGCAGGCTGTGCACGTGGCGGTCGATCCCGACGCCGCCAAGCAGCTGCAGCAGAAGTGGGCGACCTGGGCACCCACCGTCCCGCTGATGGTCATTCCGTCACCGTACCGCGAGGTCGTTGCGCCGATGGTGCAGTTCGTGAAGGACGCACGCACACAGGATCCCGATCTGCGCATTACCGTGCTGCTCCCTGAGGTCATTCCCCGTCGCTGGTGGCAGGAACCACTCCACAATCAGTTCGCCGTGACCCTCGAGCTTGTTCTGCGCCACGAGCCTGGGATCGTGATCACGACCGTGCCCCTCCAGCTGCGGCATTGAAACGCGGTCGTGCCGGGCAGTGGGCACGAGGACTGAGTCGCTCACAGGCACCGAGAGCCTGTCTCTGCTGATCCGTGGTGCTGTGGTGGTACGTATAGAGCACCCCAACCCACGTGTACGCGTAGATGATTCCGACCAGGATGATTGAGGTGGGGACGTGACTGCCCGAGGCCTTGAAGCGAGCAGTCGCCACGCGGGTATCACTGGGGGAGGCCGACTTCGTGCGATCACCCGACTTGCAAGTTCTTATCTATCGGTCCTAATATGTTATTTAGACGCAGCTAAGAGTACATTGAGCGTAGGAAAGATTGAATATGGCACAGGTGCCCTCGGCGGCGGAACAGGACTACCTCAAGCAGATCTATCGCTTGCACGAGGAGACCGGGCACGCCACGACACAGGACATCGCCGAACGCCTGGGAGTCAAGGCTCCATCAGTCACCGCGATGCTCAAGCATCTCGCCTCGGACCCGGCTGGACCCTATGTCCGCCACACGCCCTACCACGGCGCGGAGCTGACGGACAAGGGCCTCGCCGTTGCGCTCGAGATGGTGCGCCACCATCGCCTGATCGAACAGTTCCTGGCTGAGCTCCTGGATATGCCCTGGGACCGTGTCCACGCGGAGGCGGAGCGGCTTGAGCATGTCCTCTCGGCGGAGCTTGAGGAGCGCATTGCCGCCAAGCTGGGGAATCCGGTCCGTGACCCACACGGTGACCCGATCCCCAGTCCTGAAGGCACGATCGAGCCGAACGGCAGCGTTGCCCTAGGTGATCTGGCAGCCGGCGCTCGTGCCACGGTGGTGCGCGTACCGGACGGTGATCCGGCCCTCTTGCAGTACCTGGGAACACTTGGCTTGGTCCCCGGTGCGGATGTCGTGCTCCAGGACATCGCCCCCTACGGCGACGTCGTCACACTCCGCATGGGCGACGTCACCCAGGTCTTGGGCGGGGAGATCGCCCGGCGCATTTGGGTGGACCGGCACGATCAGCCGGGGGAGCCCGGGACGAGTGACTGACGCCATGGACCAGGGATTCGGTGCGCCAGCACCACCCACGAGTACCCTGTCCACGGTCGTGACGAACGAAGATCTCAAACGTGGCCGCGACCGAGTGCGGGTGCACAGTGCACGACTGCGTGGTCGATCACCCTTTCTGCTGTGGCTGCTCATCGGTCCCGGCATCCTGACCATCATCGGTGAGAACGATGGCCCCAGCATGCTGTCATACGCCCAGACCGGAGCGCAATTCGGCATTGGCTTCTTCGTGCCTTTCATTGCTGCCCTATTCTTCATGGCCTACATCGTGCAGGAGATGACGGTGCGGCTAGGCGCGGTGACGCACCGCGGCCACGCCGAGTTGATCTTCGAACGCTTCGGACCGTTCTGGGGCTACTTCTCGCTCGGTGACCTGGCGCTCGGCAACTTCCTCACACTTGTGACGGAGTTCATCGCCATCCGCGCTGGTCTGGGATACTTCGGCGTCCCTCCGGGAGTCGCCGTGTTCGGCGCGCTGTTGCTTATCGTGGTTGCCACTGCCGGAAGGCGTTACTGGACCTGGGAGCGCCTCGCGCTTGGGCTGGCTGTCTTTAACTTGCTGTTTGTGCCGGCTGCCCTGTTCGCACACCCGCACTGGGGCACCATCGGCCACGCCTTTCTCACCTGGGGACCGCTGCCAGGTGGTATGAATAACGGCGTCATCCTCCTGTTGCTTTCTAACATCGGGGCAACGGTGACTCCCTGGATGCTCTTCTTCCAACAGAGTGCGACTGCCGATAAGGGTATGACCCGAGCCGACATACGTCAGGGCCGCATCGACACGGCCGCTGGTGCGGTCCTGGCCGCTATCGCCGCCATCGCTACCGTCGTGGCCACCGCCCCCCTTTATGCCAGGGGGATCAATGCTTCAAGCTTCCAGGGAGCAGACTTCGCCCAGGCACTGCGACCAATCATTGGCAGCACTGGCGCGACCCTGTTCGCGCTCGGGATCTTCGAGGCGGGCCTGGTCGCCGCCCTCACCATTTCAGCTTCGTCGGCGTATGCCTTCGGCGAAGTTACGCATTTGGGTGGCAGCCTAAATCGGGGTCTGCGCGAGGGTCTCCCGTTCTACGGGATGCTGCTTGGCAGTGCAGCGGGAGCATCCGCGCTGGTTCTTATCCCCGGCGTGCCACTGGTGTATGTCGTGCTGATCGTCAACGTGATCGCGGTGCTAGCCATGCCCCCGGCATTGGGTCTCCTTTTCTTGCTGGTCAACGACCGGGACTTGATGGGAGATATGCGCAGCGGAATCCTGGGAAACGTCATGGCGTCCGCGGTCACTCTTTTCCTCGTGGCGGGAGGCGTCTTGTTCGGTGTCACCGTCATATTCCCCCACCTTTTCGGCACATAGGTATTCGACAGAAAGTGCAAGGAGCAGAAGTATGTATGCATTCAGGGAAGACGAACAGAACGACGATGGCGCGCGCGTACTGGCGGTGCTGGAGGCGGATCATTTACTCAGGGCGCAGCGTCAGGACTACGGGCGGCGAGAGCTGTCAGCGGGAGCTCTCGCCGCCATGTGGGGCCTCCGAATCTACGCCATCCTCATGGTGATCGTGGTGAACTACAGCGTCGTAGTGGCAATCCATCCGGGCAGCTAGGACAGCCGAATAGCAGGGAACCATCCGCTCCAGTATTTGAAATAGAATTGGCGGTCGGAGACGGTTGATCCGTCGCGCTATGCCGGGCGCCGTATCGAGATCCGCTTCGAGTACATCCCGGACGACGCGATCAACTGGCAGGGGTTCGTCATCAAGCACATCACCATTCCGGAGATTGGCTGGATCGATGACCTCAGCGGGTGGAACGAACAGGGACGATCCTACGCCGATGCCGCCCTCACGTGAAGTCGGGATCGTCTCAAACATCCTGAACTCTTACGCTTGATCTTTGTACCGTTCCAATGTCGGTGGCCTTCGCGGTGGTTGCTGTTCCGCTACCCGAGAATATTGACCGCTCTCGCGGCATTCAGCGCCACGGTGATCAGCGCGGCGCGGGCATGGATCATCATCAGAACCCAGCTGTGCCGACTAGCACTGTGGTATGTGCTTCACGGATGATGCCTGTGGTGCGCCGAGTACCCGTGGTCGCCATTGCAGTACGCAGGCCTAAAGGGGATGGAAGAACGTGACCAGTAAGGCGATACCAGCGACGCTCATGACGCCGGTCGCGGCCCAGGTCAGCGTCTTACTCAAGAGACCACTTACCTTATCCCGCATGACCGTGCGATCCGAAGCAAGGAGGACGATCAGGATCAAAAGTGGGGGCGCAACCAACCCGTTGATGACTGCAGTGATGAACAACGCCTTGATCGGATTGATCCCCATGAAGTTCATGGCGACTCCGGCCAGCGTGGCACCCACGATGATCAAATAGAAGGTGGGACGATAGCGCGGTTTCGTTGCAAGCGTCCCCGGTAAGCGGGCGAACTCCTTGAGGGCATAGGCGGCGGAGCCGGAGAGGATCGGGATCGCCAAGAGACCGGTGCCGATCATACCGAGCGCGAACAGGATGAAAGCGTACTGACCGGCGAGTGGCGCAAGGGCGCTGGCAGCTTGATCGGCGGTCTGCACGTTCGTCTTGCCGTGGGCATGCAGGACCGCAGCTGAGGTCAGGATGATGAAGTACATGACAACATTCGAGAACAACATCCCGATGAAGATGTCGGTCCGAGCCGCTTTCAATTCGCTCACCTTGATCCCCCGGCGATCGGCCTCCGAATTCAATCCAGCGGCCTTCATCTCATCCACTTCGGATGATGCCTGCCAGAAGAACAGGTACGGCGAGATCGTGGTGCCCAGGATCGCCACAATGGCGGTGATGAAGGCAGTCGTGAACTCTATATGCGGGAGTACGGTTGCCTTCAGGACCGGTCCAAGTTGCGGGTGGGCAAAGAACGCGGTGATCACGTAGGCGAAGAGCGCCAGCGTGAGCCACTTGAAGACGCGGAAGATCGTGGTGTAGTTGGCAAAAAGCTGGAGGCCTAAAATCAGCAGTGCTACCGGAACAATGAGCCAGATCGCTTGCACCGTCCCATGAGTCAGGAGAGAGCCGCCAGCGGCGACCGCACCAAGATCGGCCCCGACGTTAATCGTGTTGGCGATCAGGAGTGCCAGGATGCAGAGCCCGACGAGCCAGGTCGGGAACTTACGTCGCAAGCTGACGCCGAGGCCAACACCGGTTTGGAGGGCGATCCGGGCACACATCTCCTGGACCGCTGCCATCAGTGGAAAGGTGAAGAGCGCGGTCCACAGTAAACCGTACCCGAACTGACTGCCGACCTGTGAGTACGTGCCGATGCCGCTCGGATCATCGTCACTTGCCCCAGTAATCAATCCCGGCCCCAGCACCTGAAGGAAGCTCAGAGGATGTTTAGGGGAGATCTCCTTGATCACGCTTTCGCCCGCTGGAGGCGCGCCGGTGGCTGATTCGTCGCTTGGGACGTCCTTGAGCACTACCTCGGCCGGTGGTTCAGGTTCGGAGACCACCTTGTCGAGAATCGGGTCCCTGCTCGGCTTCTCTCGTTTGACGCTCATACAGATTCTTTTCCTCCGTGCAACCAGGCCGGAATACGGGCGTTAACGTCTTGACGTGCGCTAGGCAAGAACCGTACCTGGACATGCCTGTTCGCATGTACCGTCACGGACCCGTCCGCCGGGGTTCTGCCTGCCGGGGCGAGCCGCACGCGGTCTGGCGTCGTTCCCTGGTCGTCTCACTCGGTGCACGCACATCATCCGGTCGCCAGACACTAGACCCTACTCCATCGCTGAGGCGCGTGCTTCAAGCGCCTCATGCTTTGACGCCGAATAACTGGGGAATGACGGAACCCAGGAGATAGCCTCCTCCCGCCGATGCGCCGCACACCGAGCGGGACGAGCAAACCGTCCAATTACCCGAATACCAATTCTCGGATGCGGCCGAGCCGCTCGATGCGATCCTTTTCGGCGAAGAGCTGTATGTCTTCCTGCAGTGATGGAGCCTGAGTGGTCATGCTATCCCTTCAACGTGCGCAAGACTCTGAATGCGGATGCCACGATGGCTGAGTCAGCCGCTATCGTGAGCGCCGGCGACTCAGTGCACGAAACGTTCCAACGTGTAGCCGCCTCTCCCGATCCCGGCTACT
>DAINCT010000188.1:6444-7185 GCA_036732245.1 Chloroflexota bacterium
CGTCAGGATTCGCTGGGTTCTAGAAATCCATGTAAGACAAACGGCCCCTCCCGATCCCGGCTACTCGTGGTCTCCAGGCCCCGCGCGCGCTTCTTCAATGGCTTCGCGAGTTTCACTGAACAACCAGAACAGAAAGACCAGCGCGGCGATATCCTCCGCCCACCACCAATGGAACAAGGCGTTCAGCCCCAAACCAACGAGGACCGTCGCAGCCATATAACCGCAGGTGAAGCTCTCGGCTGCATCGCCCCGCAATGCGTCGCTCTGGAGGCGTGAGGCGACTCGTCGCTTACTTATGCCCAGATACGGCATCACGAGAACGGCGCCCAGAGAGATGAGAATCCCCACCAACGAACTGTCCGGTTTCGACTGCGTGGCCAGGCCGTAGATGGAGGTACCGAGCACATAGAGGCACAGCAGCCCTAGTGTGATGGCCACGAACCAGGTCGCTTTGTGCTCGGCGTCCTCAACTCGCTCTACATCACCATCGCGCGACTCGAGTGAGAGACGCCAGAGGAGAATGGAGCCGCTCACGAGTTCGACGACGGAATCGATGCCAAACGCAGTCAGGAGAAAACTTCGTGCCACGATGCCGGCGGCCAGTGCGATAGCTGCCTCGAGCACCATCCAGATCACGGTTATGACTTCGAGCCGAACGCCCATCCGAAGATCACGTGCGCGAGTCGCGTCGGCCATCATGGTCGGAGTCTCCTCACATACGTTAGACAGGCCGCTCCGGTG
>DAINCT010000189.1:0-7157 GCA_036732245.1 Chloroflexota bacterium
CATCAAGGCATTCACGTCCTTGGGGAAGCATGAGCCGCCGAAACCGAGACCGGCCTCGAGGAAGGCCGGACCGATCCGCTTGTCGTACCCCATGCCAAGGGCTACCTCCTTCACGTCGGCTCCGAGCCGCTCACATACGGCGGCGATCTCGTTGATAAACGAGATGCGGGTGGCGAGAAAAGCGTTTGAGGCGTACTTAATCATTTCGGCCGTACGGAGATCGGTGATCAGGATGGGGCAGCGGAGGGAGACGTACAGTCCAGCCACAGTTTCCGCTGCATCTCGATCGGTGGAACCCAGCACGACTCGATCGGGTTTCATGCAATCCACCACTGCCGACCCTTCCCGCAAGAACTCGGGGTTCGAGACCACGGCGAAGGTGGCGTTGGATCGCTTGTGCTCGTTAATGATGCTGGTGACAAGATCGCCGGTGCCGATGGGGACGGTGCTTTTATTGACGACGATGACCGACCCTTCGAGCGTCTCGGCGATAGACTTAGCCGCCGACCGCACCTGGGACAGATCGGCTCCGCCACTTCCATCGTCTGGGGTGCCCACTGCGATGAAGATAAACTGGGCGTCGCGCAGCCCATCGGCGAAGGAGGTGGTGAAGCGAAGACGGCCGGTACCCATGTTGCGGACCACGACCTCTTGCAGGCCCGGCTCGAAGATCGGCAGAATGCCTTCCTGGAGTCGAGCAATCTTGCCTTGGTCGATGTCGATGCAACGAACCTGGTTGCCCATGTCCGCGAAGGCGGTTCCCGTTGTGAGCCCGACGTAGCCTGTGCCTATCACGGCGATGGTTTTCATCTGCAATCCTTGCTCTGCTGCTGCGACTGAATAGAAGTCAGGGTAGTTCTCACGCCCGGCATGCCGGCCGACACCCCGGTGCCCACGTCGCGTAGTATATCCTCCAGAAGAGTACATTGCCATGTCGTGGAAGAGAAAGGAACTCGTGTCCGACCCCGTTTCGTACGCCTCGCTCGATTCGCCACTCGGTGCAGTGTGGCTGGCCGCCACGCCGCGGGGACTGGCCCGCGTATCTTTCGGTACAGATGAAGTCGAGTTCACATTTGAGTTGGAGCATACCTATAAGACGGCACCCACCTGGGATCCCGACGGTCTGGAACCCATGCTCCGCCAGCTCGACGAGTATTTTGCGGGCGACCGGATGGTGTTTGACCTGCCAATCGACTTGAGTCGGGCGTCCCAGTTCCAACGGGCGGTGTTGGAAACAGTCCGACAGGTGCCGTATGGCGAGGTGCAGAGTTACGGCGATATCGCCTTTGCGGTGGGGAAACCGCTGGCGGCGCGTGCGGTTGGCGGGGTCATGGCGACAAATCCAGTCTCGATCGTGATTCCATGCCACCGGATCGTACGGAGCGACGGTAGTCATGGCGAGTATGCCTTGCGTACCCTCGGCGCGTCGGGTGCAACCATGAAGGAGTTGCTCCTGAACCTGGAAGGTCGGGGCATCGAGGCACGGAGCACACCTTCTGATCGCTAACGAAGCCGGCGTATCTCCTGTGATCGGGCAGGCGAGCGCGAGTTTCAGATACACGGACCCCCACGCTCAGTCAGTCGAGTTCATGTCGGATAGCACCGGGTGGCATAGAATTCCGATGTGGCGCCGGAGCGACGAGTGGTCGCTTATCCGGGAGTATCCGGCTGACGCACGGGACGAATATCTCTTCGTGGTCGACGGGGAGACGCGCCTCGACCCACGCAATCCTCACCGGGGGCCCGGCGCGTTTGGACCGCGCTCGGCGTGCCACATGCCGGAATACCGTTGGCCGGCCGCGATCGAACTACCGGTCGACGGCAAGATGGAACGCCGTTGGCTGGCGGGACGCATGGTCGACGTGTACGTTCCCGCCCGGGTGCAAGGGGCGGCGGTGTTGATTGTCCAGGATGGGTACGAGTATGAGTGGTTCATCGGGATGCCGGGACTGCTGGATGCCATGATCCGCGAGGGCGCCATCGGACCTACCCTGGCAGTCTTCGTCGCTCCACGCGATCGCGACCGGGAATACGTGGGCAACGATGCGTACGTGGATTGGATGGCCGACCGTCTACTTCCAAACCTTTATCGACGGTATGACGTCACCACCGATGCCGCGTATCACGGGCTGATCGGAGCCTCCGCCGGCGGACTTGTGGCGACCTATGGCGTCGTGCGCCGTTCGGACGTGTTTCATCTCGTCGGGGCACAATCTCCCGCATATAGAGCGATCCATGGAATCGATCTGCAAGCCCGGATCGAGCCCGTGCACGAGGTCGATTGGAAGTCGCTGCGCCTGCATGCAGGCGTCGGCACTTTCGAAACGGCGCTGTACGGCGAGGATTTCCTCCCCGCGGTGCGGAATGGGGCAGACGATCTGCGACGACGCGGATGTGCAGTTCAGTACAATGAAGTTCATGAAGGGCATACGTGGACGAATTGGCGCGCCAGGCTGCCGGACGTCTTGAGCTGGCTATTGGGCCCGCGGTAAGACGCGTCCACCCACGTATGCCGCCTGCGCTGAGGAGCGGCACATGACCGAGGTTCGCACCGGGGTGGACAACGTTGCATCCGGAAGCGAAGAGCAGGTTCGCCTGCTGCTGCACCTCGTGCAGGAGATCAACTCGGGTGCGACGCTCGAATCGGTGTTTTCGCTCGTCGCCGGTGCCCTCCGCCAGGTGTTCGACATCGATCGCTTCGCCATCGTGCTGGTCCAACCGGACGGCTCGTACCGGCTGAGCAAGAGTGAAGGGCTGTCAGAGTCGTATTTGCAGGTCGTACGGGAACACGTTCATGAGGGCAGCGGTGCGCGGGCCCTAGCGCAACGGAGACCACTTTACATTCGCGACGCTCCCGATAGCCCGGAGTACTGGCCGCTGCAGGATGCCGCACGGGCCGAGGGTTTCCATTCTGTCCTGGTCTGGCCGCTGTTCTCGGGATCGGAGCCACTGGGCTACCTCATCATGTATCACGACGTGGTACGCGAGTACACCACGGCAGAGATCTCTCTGGCGCAGGCAATGGCACAACAGGCCGCGCTCGCCGTACAGCACAATCGCCTGCTCGCGCAGGCGGAAGTCAAGCGAGTCGAATTAGAGCGACAGTTTCAGCGGCGCGCGGCCGAGGTCGAGGCTATCGACGATATCGTACTTCGGATATCGTCGTCGCTCGACCTTGACAGTACCTTGCAGTCGATCATCGATGCCGCTGTTTCGCTGGGCGGTGCGAACACTGGTGCGTTGTATCTATTGGCGGATGGTGGTCAGTACCGTGCCGTGGCAGCGCACGGCGTTGCACTCGAAGAACTTCAACAGGTCGTTCTCACCCGAGACAGCGGCATGATGGCAGAGATGTGCCGCAGTGGCGAGCCGACGGTGGTCTCCGACTTCAGAGCAGAGGTGCGAAGCAGCGCAGAGGCGCGGAAAGTGGTTACAAGCACTGGTACCCGCGCCACTCTCGGTATCCCGCTGATGGAAGGTACCGCTTGTCTGGGTGCGTTGTACGTGGCCACGACCGACAACGCTCCTTTTTCGCCGGAAGCGATTCACGTGTTGCAGAGACTTGGCTCGTTTGCGCAGGTAGCGGTTCAGAATGCACGTCGGTTTTCGCACGTCGAGGCGGAGCGAAGCCGGCTGGAACTCGAGCAGGAACGCGGCCGTACCAGCCTGTTGAGTCATCTACTCGATCTGTCTGTCCTGCTTAACTCCGATTTGTCGACTCAGGTGCTCATCGAGCGCGTCGTCGAGGCCGCGATGGGCCTGGTAGGGGCTCAATCCGGCACCCTCGGATTAGTAGAGGGCGAGCAGTTGGTGTTCCGTCGGTTTCATTTGCCGACAGGCTGGACCGACTTTTCCGTCAGGCTCCAACCCGGAGAGGGTGTGCCGGGTGAGGTGTGGAGAACCCGCGAACCGTACGTGTGCAACGACTGCCGATCCGACTCGCAGGTGATTCACACCATCCAGGAGCAATTGGGATTCGAGCGGCTGGTCTATGTGCCGATCTTTAATCGTGCCGGTGCAGTGATCGGGACGCTGGGAGCGTACGATCCCTTGCCGGAGCGAGACTTCGCGGGGCGCGACGTCGAAGTGTTGCGAATGTTGGCACATCAAGCGGCGATTGCAGTCGAGAATGCACAACTCAACGGCATGAAAGACGATTTCCTGTCGATTGTTTCACATGAGCTCAAGACGCCCGTGACCTCGATCAAAGGATTCGCGCAGGTACTGCGTCGTCGTCTTACTCCTGACAGTCTCGAACACGGCAGCCGGTACCTTGATATCATCAATACGCAAGCGGACCGACTGACGGCTTTGATCAACGATCTGCTGGATCTTTCGCGCATACAGACCGGCAGATTCGTCTTTGAGACTCAGGCTCTGAACTACATCGCGCTCATCGACGATGTTTTGGAAGAGCTACGCCTTGTCAGTCCGGGAAACCCGATTGTGCTGGCGGCCCCGGAGAGCGTGCTGGTGTCGGGCAATGAAAATCGTCTTCGTCAGGTGCTTATCAATCTGGTCGACAACGCCATCAAGCACGGACCAAAAGGGAGAGAAGTACACATCACGGTTGAAGTGGGTGATGAAGTCACGACGTACGTCTGCGATGAAGGAACCGGCCTGCCGCCCGCCGAAGCGGAGCAGATTTTCGCTCCGTATTATCAGGTGCGGCACCCGTCGGACCGATATAGCAAAGGATTGGGTCTAGGTCTTTTCATCAGCCGCCGGATCGTCGAGGAGCATGGCGGGCGGATCTGGCTTGATGACGTCGACCACACGAGCTTCGCATTCACGCTTGCCCGGTTTGGACCACCGGTTGATTTGGATGCCAAGGCGTCAGCCGAACCAGTGCACGACGGGCAGAGACCGTAACGCACCGGAGCCTATTCTCCGAGCACCGGCCATGGACGCGTGTGGCAAGGGAATTGCACTTGACCCGAGCACCATGCGGAGCGAATGAGGGGTAGGACTTGTGGTCGCGGTACGGAAGGAACTGGTGGAGGAGCATTCTGATGGGGCCGAGCCGGGTGAGATCCAGGTCGACCCGGTCGAATCGGCCAAGCTGGCGGGCTTGCGGTATGTCACCGATGCAAAACCAGGGATCAGGCGAAAAAGGGCCGGCAAGCACTTTAGCTATGTTGGTGTCGACGGGAAGCCGATTCACGACTCTGAGACGCTGAAACGCATCAAGTCGCTGGCGATACCGCCTGCCTGGACAGATGTTTGGATCTCTCCGATTGCGCGCGGTCATATGCAGGCAACGGGCCGTGATGCCAGAGGTCGGAAGCAGTATCGATATCATCCGAACTGGCGAGCAGCCCGGGACGAGACGAAGTACTACCGCATGGTCGCATTTGGGCGGGCTCTGCCGCAGATCCGTTCACGAGTGGAAGCTGACCTGACCCGGCTGGGGCTGCCGCGTGAGAAGGTCCTTGCCACGGTGGTCAGGCTGCTGGAAGCAACACTCATCCGGGTCGGCAATAAGGAATACGCGCGTGAGAACAAACACTACGGTTTGACCACCATGCGCAACCGCCACGTCGATGTGACCGGAAGCACACTGATTTTCCACTTCACAGGAAAGAGTGGTGTCGAACACACGGTGGACGTGGCGGATCGCCGATTGGCAAAAATCGTCAAGCGGCTGCAAGATTTGCCGGGGCATCATCTCTTCCAGTATGAAGGCGAGCAGGGGAATCGCCAGGACGTCGATTCTGATGCCGTGAACGCGTATTTGCGGGAGATATCGGGACAGAACTTCACGGCGAAAGATTTCCGTACATGGGCCGGTACTCTCCTGGCGTCACAGGCACTCCAGGAGTTCGAATCGTTCGACTCCGAGGCACAGGCCCGAAAGAATGTCGTGCAGGCAATTGAACGTGTAGCACAGCGCCTGGGCAACACGCCCTCAGTCTGCCGGAAATGCTACGTCCATCCGGAGATCATCGCAGCGTACATGGACGGTACCACCACGCACGCGGTGCGTGAATTGGTGGAGCAGGAAATGGCGCAGGGGTTGAGAGAATTGGCGCCGGAGGAAGCGGCGGTCATGGCACTGTTGCAGCAGCGGCTGAAACGTGACGACGACCAGACCGCGACGGCATAAACAATCGGATATCCGTCAGGTAGCGAAAATGTCTAGATTGACGCTCGTAAATACGGAGGGATCCTCGGTGTTATATAGGGCGGAAAGAGTTACTCATGAGATGAACATCCTGGCAACGTGATGTTGTATGGACAGACGAGGGCCGAAGTGGTCCGGCGTCGATCGAAGTGACTGTGCGGCGGACAGGATTGGGAGGTCAAGACTATGGACATGCGCGACGATTGGCACGTAAAGATCGTACTGGAAGATGCACTCGTGTTTAAGGCGGCGCCGGATGGGACCGTAACCATGCGCGCGGTGCCCAGAAAGCAATGGGAAACGCTGTTGGCGGGGCATGCGATCGGTGGTTCCGGGCGGTCTATGGGAGATAAAGAGCGACGCGTTGGGCGTGCGAGTGGCGTCGTGGGTGGAGCGTCGGCCGGTACGACCAGATACTTTGAGGCGGCACCATCATTTCGAGCGTGACGAGCTTACCCGGCGTGGAGTTGATGGGCGAACTCCACTAGACCATCGGATTCGGCCACAACTTCCGTGGCGTGACCGGCCGCGTGGCAGAGACCCCGGGACGGTTTAGGCAGTTGCGCGCCGCAGGCTGACCCCCAGAGACACGATGACCACGATAGGCAGGACCCACCACAAGTAGGTTCGGTGGACAATCGCGAGCACAACGAGGGCTACGGCTACCAGGGCGGCAATGAGCCAGTCATCGCCAATGATGAAGTCATACCAGAACTTGCCGAACGAGACGATGTAGTGCATGTTCAGGCGACTCGCTGGAGTTCTTGCGCGGCATGTTGCCGTTTCAGCACAGTAACATAGACATACGAGACGCCGGCCAGCACGACAATAATGCCCGGGATGGCCTTGTCGGATCCCGGCCATGCGACTCCGGCGCCTTCAGACGCCCAGAACGTGCCAAACGAGGTAAGAAGCAGTCCTACCGCGAACTTGAGTACGTTTTCGGGGACGCGCGTCAGGGGTTCCTTCACGACCAATCCAACCGCGACCACAAGTACCAGCGCAATGGCGGCACCCAGCGCGGCCAAGGGCA